>JBIIKT010000107.1:0-4389 GCA_044233055.1 Microbacteriaceae bacterium | reverse complement strand
ATACACGTTGCTACCAACCACAAAAACATCGACCGCAATGTTATCCCCGAGACCGTCTGTCGTGGTCTTGTTCGTGAAGGTCGCACCACCATTGGCGGAGATACTCAACCCACCTTCGGTGGCGGCGAAGACATCGCTACCAACCGCATAAACACCGTACACAGCGTCGTTTCCCAGGCCGTCGGACGTGGTCTCGTTCGTGAAGGTCGCGCCCCCATTAGTGGAGATACTCAACCCACCATCGGTGGCGGCAAAGACGTTGCTACCATCCGCATAAACACCGTTCACATAGCTATCCCCGAGACCGTCTGTAGTGGTCTTGTTCGTGAAGGTCGCACCACCATCAGTGGAGATGCTCAACCCACCGCTTGTGGCTGCATACACGTTGCTACCAACCACATAAACATCGTGCACACTGTTATCCCCAAGGCCGGCTGTCGTGGTCTTGTTACTAAAACAGGTCGCCGCCAGCGCGGGCGAACCCCCAAACACTAGGCTCGCAGAAACAAACGCTCCTATTGCGACAAGAGCAAACGCCTTATTCTTCACAACAACATCCATTCGATGTGGACAGAGCCACAACTCAACGGTATTGAGGAAATCCTCTATCTACAAGTCTGACTGCTGAATCGAGATTTCACGCGGCCTCAACCCCCTACGTATGGGGGCGTGGCATCTCCCGGGGACTAACCTTTTGGGGCGATCTCATTGCGTGCGCCCGGAGGGTCCCCGCCGCGAAGCTTCGCTTCGCATTGTGGCGTGGGCCCAAGAACCAAGGTTCGAATGCACACAGCACGCAACCAACAAAAAAGACCCCTCAACGGGGTCTGTTTTGTCGGTGCGCCCGGAGGGATTCGAACCCCCAACCTTCTGATCCGTAGTCAGATGCTCTATCCGTTGAGCTACGGGCGCAGTGTTAGAAACTAACTCTGAAAGCATACCCAAAAATGGGGTGCCCTAATCGCCGGCAATCTTGGTGGGCTGCACGATGGGGTAAATCTCAATATCCCAAAGTGGGCCCATCGGAAGGCTAACGACGGTCGCTTCGGCTTCGGTGATATCGGAAGCGAACGCTTCGATAAACACCTTGCGGCTGGGAGTGGCCAGGCGGATCGCGCCAAGCATTCCCGCCTCCTGGAGCGCTTTGGCCGCGTCGCGCTCCTGAGGAGCCAGTGCCATGATTTCGGGCATCTCGATTCCGGCCTTGAACGTGCAGACAACCATGAACTCGTTCATCAGAACTCCTTTGTTACGTGCACTGTGCGTCTTGTGGCTAACATCGCCCGTCTCGCACTGTGAGCGAGCGATAAGTTTGAGCCTATGGTGAACCGTCGCGTTGTTGTTACCGGAGCCAGCTCCGGCATCGGTGAGGCAACCGCGCGCCTCTTTGCCGCACACGGCTGGACGGTTGTGGGCGTTGCTCGTCGCGCCGAACGCCTCGCCGCCCTGGCCTTCGAGACCGGAATCGACACCTTCGTGGCCGATGTCACGAGGCAAAAAGACGTTGATGCCCTGAGGGATTACCTGGCTCAGACGGGCGGCGTCGCCTCGCTTGTGAACATCGCCGGTGGCGCTTTTGGCAGCGCGTCGGTTGAAGAAAGCGACGTCGCCGACTGGCAGAAGATGTTCGACGTAAACGTGATCGGCGTCAAGCGTGTGACCTCTACACTGCTGCCGTTGCTTCGCGAAGTCGCGGAGAGTGGGCACGCCGACATCGTGACCATCACGTCAACCGCGGGCATGATCGTCTACGAAGGCGGCGCCGGTTACAACGCCGCCAAGTTTGCCGCGCACGCGCTGATGGGCGTCTTGCGTCTGGAGCTTGCCGGTGAGCCGATTCGTGTTATCGAAATCGCGCCGGGCATGGTGAAAACAGAAGAATTCGCACTAAATCGATGGGGCGGGGACGCCGCCAAGGCGGAGAGCGTTTATGCCGGGGTGGAAAATCCGCTGACGGCTGAGGATATTGCCGAGTCGATTGTGCACGCCCTCGAACTGCCGGGGCACGTGAACCTTGACCTCATAACGATTCGACCGGTGGCTCAGGCCGCACAGTACAAGGTGGCCCGAGTACCCCTCCGACCGAAGAAGTCCTAGCGCCGGTTTTTTGTGACCAGGTGGGCGAACCAGTTCCACGCCCCCAGCACGATGAACGCGCCCGACAGGCCGCCCAAAATGCCGCCCACGACATCCATGGGGTAATGCACGCCCAGCATGAGGCGACTCCAACCGGTGGCGAGTGTGAGCAGGCACAGAAAAATGACGACGGGCCAGCGCCAGCGCGACCCGGCAAGAACCACGCACACGGCAACCGTGAGCGCCATAACAAAGGTCACGTGACCGCTGGGGTAACTGAGCGCCTCTTTATAGGGGACCCCATCGAAGGGCAACGGACGAGGCTGAGCAACCACCAGCTTGATGCCGGCAATAAGCAACCAGCCGGCTCCGGCCACAAACATTGATCCCAGGGCGGCCAGCCAGCCCCTCCGGAGGGTGACAAGAATGCCCATCACCAGCAGGATGATCGCCACAATGTCTTCGCGGTCGATGTCTCGCAGAATGTCGGCAAGCCACAGTTGAAACGGGGACCTGTTCGCATATAAAAACTCGTCAACAACGTACGTGGACTTAGTCCAGTCAAAGTTGGCCACGGCAACAAAGCCAATGATGGCGGTGAGAATGTATCCGCCGAGGCCCCACCAGAATGCGCCGCGCGGGGCAGGCAGAATGCCTGTGCCCATCTGGAACTTTTTCGCTTTGCCCGTCTCAACCATGCTTACTCAAGGATATTCTCCGCGGCACGCTTGTGGGCGACCACCTGCGAGACACTCGGCAACAGGAAGCTCGAGAGTCCGGTCAGCACCACGGCGATGAGCGAGACCCAGATAGCTGCCGAAAAAGCGTCTCGCAAGTTAGCTGGCGAGAAGTTCTCGCCCACAATCCCGAAGAAGACCACACCAATAACGGCAACGCCCAATGCGCCGCCGACCTGTTGGAAGGTGTTGAGAACACCGGATGCGGCGCCTGCGTTTTCGACTCGGGTTTGAGCCAACGCCACGTCGTTCAAAGGAACCAAGATCAGCGTGAGGCCGATTCCCGCCACGGCCATAGGCCAGATGAGGTCGGCTCCGGTCAAGCTGTCGGCTCGATCAAGCACCTCGCGGGCAACCCACAGATAACCTGCGACCTGAAAGACCGCTCCGATGACAATGAGGAACTTGCCCAAACGCGCGGCTAAGGGAACCGCAATGCCGCTACCCACCAAAGCACCGATGCTAAAGGGAAGAGTGGCTAACCCCGCGTCAATAGCTGAAAACCCGAGGCCGGTCTGCAGGTACAACGCGAGAATCAAGAAGAACGCTCCGATTGACGCGCTGGCGGCAAAAGCGGTCACGACACCGGCTGAGTACCCCCGGTTGGCAAACAGAGACGGCGGTATCAAGGCTGAACCGGTGGTGCGGTCTTGCCGGCGCTGTAACCACACAAAGAACCCGATGAGTATCGGGCTCGCTGCGATCATGAGCCAAATCCATATCGGCCAGCCCAGTTCCCGGCCCTGAATGAGTGCGTAAACAAGCATGAACAGCGCTACCGAGATCAACAGGAGACCGAAGATATCCAGTCGCACCGGTTTGTCTGACTTTGAGTTGGGCACAAAAAGAATTGAGGCGAGAAGCAAGAGGATGCCCACGGGCACGTTGATGACAAAAATGGTGCGCCAGCCCAGGCCCAGAACGTCTGCGGAGACAAGCCAGCCGCCAATCAGCGGTCCGGCGACAGCCGCCATTCCTGAAATGGCCCCAACCGCTCCGAACACACTGGCGCGCTCTTTCGGCTTGAAGAGCACCTGAATAATCGACAGAACTTGGGGAATCATCAAGCCACTAAATGCGCCCTGAACCAGGCGGGAAACAACGAGGGTGTCGGCAGTTTGCGCAAAAGCGCAGACGACCGAGGCAATCGTGAATCCCGCAACACCAACAATGAAGATTGTTTTGCGACCGAAGCGATCACCGAGACGCCCGCCGGTAATCAGCAGCACGGCAAAAGTCAGCACGTAGCCGGCCACCGACCACTCCAACTGCGACGCCGTTGCGTTGAGGTCCTTCTGAATCGACGGCAACGCAACGTTCACAATGGTGGTGTCGAGAAGGTCCAAAAACGAGGCAAAAAGCAGAATGATGACAGTGACCCAGCGGAACGACATTTTTACCCATCATCAATACGTAGAAACCCGAAAACCCCAGCGGCGGCCGGGGTTCTGTTGGCGGAGACGGCGGGATTTGAACCCGCGGTCCCCTTACGAGGACTCCACCTTAGCAGGGTGGTGCACTAGGCCGAACTATGCGACGTCTCCTCGAACAAGCACTGCTTGCGCGACACACAAAA
>JBIIKT010000106.1:0-4394 GCA_044233055.1 Microbacteriaceae bacterium | reverse complement strand
CCGTGAACGCCGTGCCAAAGCGTGAGTTGAACCGCAGGGCGAGGTCGCGCGTGAGTTCGAGGTGCTGGCGTTGGTCTTCGCCAACGGGAACCACGTTGGCCTGATACGCGAGGATGTCGGCGGCCATCAAAATCGGATACGTAAAGAGCCCCACGCTCGACGAGTCGGCACCCTGCTTCGCCGACTTGTCTTTGAACTGCGTCATGCGGCTCGCTTCGCCGAAACCGGTGATGGTGTTGAGCACCCACGCAAGCTGCGCGTGTGCCGAAACGTGCGACTGAATGAACAGCGTGCTCTTGGCCGGGTCGATACCCGCGGCAATGTACTGGGCGGCCGTGGAACGCGTGCGCTCGCGCAACTCTGTCGGATCCTGCGGCACCGTAATGGCGTGCAGGTCGACCACACAAAAAAAGGCGTCGAACTCGTCTTGCATGGTCACCCAATTGCTGAGTGCGCCGATGTAGTTGCCCAGGTGCAGGGAATCGCTCGAGGGCTGCATTCCACTCAGGATGATGGGCTTCGACATGGCTCAATCCTACGGGCGTGCGTGGTTTCGACAGGCTCAACCGACGAAGCGGGCTCAACCGCCGGCTAGGCGAGGGGCAGGGTGTAGTCCACGACGACAGGCGTGTGGTCGCTCCAGCGTTGGTCGTAGGCGTCGGCCCGATCGACCGCGTAGTTCGACACGCGTGCCGCCAGCGCGGGCGTATCGAGGTGGTAGTCGATGCGCCAGCCGGCATCCGTGTCGAAGGCCTGGCCTCGCCAGGACCACCACGTGTAGGGGCCCGGAACCTCGCCGGCCGCGGCACGTCCCACGTCTACCCAGCCCAGGCCTGTTCCCGAGGTGCCGTCAACGCACTCCACGGCCTCACCCGCCGCGCCCAAGATGCGGTCAAAGTAGGCACGCTCGCGCGGCAAAAAGCCGGCACGCTTGACGTTGCCCTTCCAGTTCTTGATGTCGAGCTCGCGGTGACCGACATTGAGGTCGCCCACCACGGTGGCGAATCTGTGGTCGCGCGCGAGCTCCGCCATGCGCGCCTCCAGGGCATCGAGAAACTTCCACTTCTCTTCCTGCTTGGGCGTGTCCACCTCGCCCGAGTGCACGTAGCAACTCACCACGGTGAGGGTGGCATCACCCACGCGGTATTCGGCTTCGAGCCACCGACCGGCGGTGTCAAAGTCGTCCGCCCCGATGGCCACGCGGTGAATTTCGGCCGCACCCCGGCTCGCGATCGCGACGCCGGCACGTCCCTTGGCCGTGGCGGCATCGTGCAGGATATTCCAATCGGGTCCCAGCAAATCTTCCAGATCGCTCGTGGCGGCGCGCACCTCCTGCAGAGCCAGGATGTCGACGTTGCGTTCGTTCAGCCAGGCACCCATGCCCTTACGAAATGCGGCGCGCACGCCGTTAACGTTGACGGTGGCAAGGCGAAGAGTTGTCATGGACGGGATTCCCTTTTCTGAGCAGATTGGCGCGACGTAAGCTTGGTCTTTTTGCCGACGCTGGTGTCGAGAGCTGTGATGCCGGCATCATCCATACCGACGGCAATCCAGGCCACGGCGAGCAGGTAGATTCGCGCCACCAGGTTGAACCACACGAGCAGACCCACCAACAGCGCGAATCCGGCGAGCAGGGGATTGTGACCAGCCCCACCAATCACGACGCCCCACGCGAGCTTAAGCAAACCGAGACCGATGCCGCCCCAGAGCGCTCCCGCCCATAGGCGGCGCGACGGAATTCTCACGGCACTGAGCAGTCGGATGAGTCCGGCCAAGAGTGCGGTGTCAAAGGCTAAAAGCACGAGTGCGGTCACGATCCTGATGCTCACCGTGAGGGTTGTCGAATCGGTAACCCCAAGAATCTCGAGAAGCCAGGCGAGCGACGTCGTCGAGGTGAGCGAAATCAGCGTGCTGATCACGATCGCGAGGCCAAATAGCAGTGCGATGCCGATGTCACGGGCTTTGCGCACAACAAAGTTGCCGGCAGCGGGTGGTAGATCAAACATGCGCCGCATGGCCACGCGGGTGTAGTCGAGCCAGTTGAGCGAGGTGTACCCCACGATAAGAAGGGAGACCGCGCTGGTCACCCCCAACGTGGTGCGCGAAATCAGTTTTTCGGGGTCAATCACACCGCCGGGCGACAACAGGCCAGGAACGAGCGCGTTGATGAAGTCAGCAACGGACTTGAGCGCGGCGGCGTTGCCCGCCGCCACAAACGTGGCGATGGAGAACCCCACCCAGATCGCGGCAAACGTGGCGAACAGCGCCTGGAACGACATGCCGGCGGCCGAGAGATTGCCACCCCGCGACGAATACACACGGTAAATGCGATAGGCCGTGAGTTGTTTCACCCACGCCCATACCCGCTTCACGTGACTATCCTACGAGCGCGCGGGCTCTGTGGTCGGCTACTACTTTGTGAGCCCCAGTTCGGCGAGCTTTGCGCTGAGTTCGGCATCCGTGGGCTCCACCTGAACCGACCCGTCGGGAAAAGAAATCACGGGTGTGCTCTTGCGGCCGGCAAGCTGCTCGGCCACGGCGGCGGCCTCGGTCACAACCTCGAGATTAATGAAGTCGAAGCTCACGCCGTTGTCGTCGAGCACCTTCTTCGAGCGGTTGCAGTCGGCACACGTAGTGGTGCCAAACATGGTGATGTTTTTCTCGTTGAGTTGCATGTTCTCTCCTTCTATAGATGCGTGGTCTTGCTCAAACTAGCGCGCCATGAATCCGCCGTCGATGGGCAGATTTACTCCCGTGACCCAGGTGGATTCGTCGCTGGCGAGGTAGAGCACGCCGTAGGCGACATCCATCGACGCACCTAAGCGACGGATTGACTGAGCGGCCGTGTTGACCTTTTCGTACTCGGCGATGCCTCCGGGAAAGGAGTTTGCCACGCCCTCAACGAGGGGCGTGAGCACGGTGCTGGGGTGCACGGAATTGACCCGGATGTTGTACTTTCCGTAAACCGCGGCGTCCTGTCTGGTCATCATGGTGACCGCACCCTTGGCCACGTGATACGCCGTGAATTCGTCGTTGCCGGTGAGGCCGTAGATCGACGAGAAATTGATGATGGACCCGGATTTCTGCGCGATCATGAAGGGCAGGGCGTGTTTGGTGGAGAAGAATACGCCTTTCACGTCAACCGCAAACAGCGCGTCCCAGTCTTCTTCGCTCAACTCGTGCGTGGCTTTGTCGACACCGATGATTCCGGCACAGTTGACGAGAACGTCAATGGTGCCAAACTGGGCGCCGATTTCCGCATAGGCCGCCGAGATGGCCTTCTCCGAGGCCACGTCAACGTCCCAGAACTGGGCCCGACCGCCCTCCGCGATAATGCCCGCAGTCACCGCCTTCCCGCCCTCAACGTTGATGTCAGTGACCGCCACCACGGCGCCCTCGCGTGCGAAGAGTTCTGCCGTGGCACGCCCCATTCCGGAGGCCGCACCGGTGATGACGGCGACCTTGTTCTCGAGCCGGCCCATGCAGTGCTCCTTGTGATCTTCGAAGTGAGGTGAGTGCGAGACAAACACGTGAGTGAAAAATTGATGGGCCTGTCAGTCAATAAGTATCTGAACTGACAGGCCCGTCTCAATCGGGATCTGGGGGCGAGACCCGATCTGTCACCAGGAGGCAGTGACGGTCTGTGAGGATTCTCCGACTAGGCGAACTCGGGGGCCCGGAACGAGCGGTACTCGTCGGCGACTGCCTGACGGCAGTAGTCCTGGTAGACCTGGCCTCCGCCCATGTATACCTGGACCACCTGCTGTTTGCCGGGAACGTTGTCTCCCATGAACCAGGCCTTAGCCTTCTTTCCCTGTTCGTACATGACGGTGGCCTTGGCAGCTCGCTCCGACTCCTTGCCCCACCATTCCTCCGACTCCGGAGTTGCCTCGAGAACGGCGATATTGTTCTTGCGAGCAAAGTCGATGGCGTTGGCCATCCACTGTGCGCCCAGCTGAATGGGAACGGGCAGGTTCGAGTAGGGCGTCTGGGGCCCAAGCGACACCATGAAGTTGGGGAATCCGTTGTACATGATCCCTAAGTTTCCGCCGATTCCGTCGACCTTGAACTTGTCGCGAAGTACCTCGCCACCGCGGCCCACAATGTCCAGGCCAGTGAGGTTTCCGGTCATGGCGTCGAAGCCCGTTGCGCAAATGAGAACGTCGAGCTCGTACTCCTTGCCGTCGACAATCAGACCCTTCTCGGTGATCTCCGTGATGGGGTTCGTCTTCGTGTCGATGAGGTGAACGTGCGGCAGGTTAAACGCGTCGTAGAAGCCAAATCCGGTGGGAACGCGCTTTCCATTGAAGGAGTAATCCTTGGGGCAGAGGAGTTCGGCGGTGGCGGGATCCTTCACGATTTCGCGAATCTTGCCACGGATGAACTCCGATGCG
>JBIIKT010000105.1:0-4419 GCA_044233055.1 Microbacteriaceae bacterium | reverse complement strand
GCGGGTAAGGGCTTGAGCCCTTCCGCCTCGAGCGCAGCGCGAAGTTTGCGCGCCACCGGCGGTTCGATTGTCGACGCCGAGGTCTTGACGAATTCGCCAATCTCCTTGAGCTTGGCGAGGGCGGTCTTTGAGTCGATGCCGTACTCGGCAGCAACCTCATGTACGCGTGGTTTTCCAGCCACAATTCTCCTGTCTTATGATCCAGACCCATAAGACAGGGTTGGACCATTCTTAGCGGACGGTTCTCATTTCGAGCCGCTCATTAGTTGTCCATTGCCATTCAGCCTTGTCGTTAGTGGAATTCTCACCCACGGGTGTCGGTGAGAGATTGCCAATGCTGGTTGAGGTGCGCCGTGTCTGGCGCGTTGTGTCGAAGTGCCCGGGAGAATGCTCGCCGCGCGATTGCCTGCTCCAGACACTGTCTGTCGGCATGCAACCATGCGCCGCGACCGTGTGCCGCTGCGGACGTATCCACAACCACACTGCCCCCGACAACAACAAGCCTCACGAGTGATGACCTGTCAGCAGTCGAACGGCATCCGATGCACGTTCTTACAGGAATCATTCTACCCCCTCGCAACAGCCTCGGCGGTCTAGCCCGGTCGGCTTCGACGCTCGAGCCTTACGACTCCATTACCGAGTCGGGCTGGATATCGATCTTGGCGCCCGTGAGCTTGGCCGCGAGGCGGGCATTCTGGCCATCTTTGCCAATGGCCAGGGAGAGCTGAAAATCGGGCACAAGAGCGCGCACGGCCTTCAGGTTGGCATCGATAACGAATGAGCTCGTTACCTTGGCGGGCGAGAGCGCATTGCCCACGAAGGTGGCCAGGTCGGGCGAGTAGTCGACGATGTCGATTTTTTCGTCGTTGAGTTCTTCGGTCACAGCGCGAACCCGGCGGCCGAGCTCACCGATGCAGGCGCCCTTGGCGTTGATGGCGGGGTCGTTGGCCTTGACCGCAATCTTGGTGCGGTGTCCCGACTCGCGAGCCAGCGAAACAATCTCAACCAAGCCGCTGGCAATCTCCGGAACCTCGAGCGCAAATAGCTTGCGGATGAGCTGGGGGTGGGTGCGCGACACCGAAACCTGAGGGCCCTTGTTTCCCCGGGAGACAGAGGTCACATAAAAGCGCATGCGCCTGCCGTGGGAATAGTCCTCGGTGGAGACCTGCTCCTCGGGAACCATGATGGCCTCGACCGTTCCCAGATCGACGTGAATCATGTGCGGATTAGAACCCTGTTGAATCACGCCGGCGACGATGTCGCCCTCTTTACCCTTGAATTCGCCCAACACGGCCTCATCGGCGATGTCGCGCATGCGCTGGTTAATGACCTGCTTTGCGGCGTGAGCAGCGATGCGTCCGAAGTCATCGGGGGTTGCCACGGTCTCACCCGTGAGCGTTCCCTCGTCGTCGCGCTCGATGGCAAAAATGGTGACGATGCCCGTCTTTCGGTCGAGTTCCACGCGCGCCTCGGGCACCTCATCGGGGTCGGCACCGGGAATCTGCGTGACGTGCTTCTGATAGGCCGTGAGGATGGCCTGCTCAATGATGATCACCAGCTCGTCGAACGGGATGCCCTTTTCGGATTCCATGAGCTTGAGAACTCTCAAATCGATATCCATGACGGACTCCTCTATTCATACCTGCGCTCGTGACGTGCACCACCGATGGGGTGAAGTGACAAGCGTAACCGACGAAGGTCGGTCGAGAAAAACACAAAATTGCGTCTAGCTGGTGGTGAGGTACGTCACCGCTTCGGCCACCGGCACCTGGGTGCGCTTGTCGGATCGACGGTCCCACACCTCGACGAGGCCTTCGGCGAGACCCTTGCCGACGATGAGGATAGTGGGGATGCCCACGAGTTCGGCGTCGCCAAACTTGACTCCCGGTGACACCTTGGGGCGGTCATCGAGCAGCACCTCGAGCCCCGTCGCTTCGAGTTCGGCCGACAGCTGGCTCGCCACGGCAAAGACGTCGTCTTCTTTACCGGTGGCAATCACATGGATGTCAAACGGAGAAACCTGCGGAGGCCAGATCAGTCCCTTCTCGTCGTTGTTGGTCTCGGCAACCACCGCAAGGATTCGGGTCACACCAATTCCGTAGGACCCCATGGTGACGGTGACGAGTTTGCCGTCTTCGTCTTGCACCTTCAAACCCAGTGCCTCGGCGTACTTGCGACCGAGCTGAAAGACGTGCCCGATCTCCATGCCGCGCGTGATCGAGACAGGACCCGAACCATCGGGGGCGGGATCGCCGTCGCGCACGTCGGAGCACTCGATCACGCCGTCGGGAAAGACGTCACGGCCGATCACAACGTTTGTCACGTGGGCATCGGCGACGTTGGCGCCGGTGAGCCAAGCGGAGCCCTCGACCACGCGGGGGTCGACGAAGTAGCGAATCTTGCTCGAACCGCGCTCACCCAAGAACTGCCCTGCCTCGGACCACGGACCAATGAAGCCGCGAACAAGGTTCTTGTTCTTAGCAAAGTCTGCGTCGGTGGCCGGTTCAACGGCTGCGGGAGCGAAGAACACCTCCACGCGGCCCAGGTCAACCTCGCGATCGCCGGGAAGCCCCACCACCACGAGCTCGCGCGTGCCGTCGAGGTGGGTGAGAGCGAGAACAACGTTCTTGAGTGCGTCAGTGGCGTGCCACGATGAGCCTTCGCGCGGATATGACGCGGTCATCAGCAGGACCAGCTGATCAATGCTCCCCGCCCCCGGAGTACTGACCACAGCGGCGGCAGGCTTGTCGGCAATCGACTCGGCCGGCGGGGCGACAGTGCGGAAGGCCTCCACGTTGGCGGCATAACCGGCCGCGGTGCTCACGAACGAGTCTTCGCCCACCTCTGTGGGGTGCAGGAACTCCTCAGATCGCGAGCCGCCCATGGCGCCTGCGTCGGCCTGAACAATGACATAGTCGAGACCGAGCCGGGCAAAAATGCGCTCGTAGGCATCACGCTGGGCCTGATAGCTCACGGCAAGTCCCTCGTCGGTCACGTCGAACGAGTAGGCGTCTTTCATCGTGAACTCGCGCCCGCGAAGCAGTCCCGCGCGGGGTCGTGCCTCGTCGCGGTACTTGTCTTGGATTTGGTAGAGGCACACGGGTAGGTCTTTGTACGACGTGTAGAGGTCCTTTACGAGAAGCGTGAACGCCTCTTCGTGGGTGGGCGCGAGCAGGTAGTCGGCGTCTTTGCGGTCCTTGAGACGAAAAATGCCATCGCCGTATTCGTCCCAGCGGCCGGTGGCCTCATAGGGCTCCTTCGGAAGGAGTGCAGGAAAGTGCACTTCCTGAGCTCCGGCGGCCGCCATTTCCTCGCGGATGATGCGCTCCACCTTTGCCTTGACGCGAAGGCCGAGTGGAAGCCATGCGAAGATACCCGGGGCCTGGCGACGGATGTATCCGGCGCGCAACAGCAGCCGATGGCTCGTCACCTCGGCGTCGGCCGGGTCTTCTCGAAGAGTCCGAAGGAAAAGGTGTGAAAGAAGGGTAGGCACGCCTCAATGTTAGGCGGTGGGCGCACCCCGAGTGCGCGCACGCACGATGAGCACCGTGCACGTCACCCCCACCGTGAGCGCAATGGTGACGGCGCTGAGTGCACCGTAGCCAATCGCGGACAGGGTGAGCCCCGCGGCCGCGCCCGCTGCGGCAGCCGTGAGGCTCATGAGCGTGTCGGAGAGACCCTGCACGCTCGGGCGATCTTCGGGAGTGACACTTTCCGTCAGCAGTGCTGACGCGGCAACGGTGGCGGCCGACCAGCCCAAACCGAGCAGAATCATGGAAATAACGATGGCGGTCATGTCGTCCGGCGCCACGGCGTTCAGGACCAGGGCAGCCAGCAGAATCACCTGCCCGGCCACGATGACGGTAATGCGACCCCAGCGGTCCGCTAACCATCCGAACAGTGGCGAGAAAGCATACATACCGGCGGTGTGCAGGCTCACGGTAAGCCCGATGAGCGGGAGGATGACGTTCATCATGGACAGGTGAACCGGCGTCATCGACATGATGCCCACCATCACTCCGTGGCTGAGAGCCAAGGCAACCACCGCGGCGGCGGCCATGGGAGTCGCCCTGAGGATACCGAAGGCAGCCCCGATGCTGCGCTTGGTGGAAACGATTTCGGTTCCGTCGCGAACGCGCTGCGCGCGGGCTTCGAGCAGGGGGTCGGGACGGAGGCCGATTGCGTAGAAAACGACACCGGCGGCGTAAAAGAACGCAGCAATCACAAACGCACCGGCCAGCGTCGGGAGTCCGAGGGTGAGACCAAAAGCGTCTCCCGGACCCACGAGATTCGGGCCGATCACCACACCCACGGTGGTGGCCCACACCACGAGCGAAAGGTCGCGGGCCCGGCGTGCCGGCTGTGCGAGATCGGTCGCCGCAAAGCGCGTCTGAAGGTTTACCGCGTTTCCGGCACCCA
>JBIIKT010000104.1:0-4426 GCA_044233055.1 Microbacteriaceae bacterium | reverse complement strand
CATCGCGTGGATCCGCACCAAGCACGGCGATGAGGTCGCGGATCGATTTGTGGCCGATGCCATTGACGCGTCAAACGCAGACAGTGTGGCCGAGGTGGCCCGTCGTCACGGCGCGACCCACGTGATGAATGCCGTGGAGCCAAAGTTTGTGCCCACCGTTTTTGCCGGTGCGCTCGCCGCCTCCGCCGATTACCTCGATATGGCCATGACGCTCTCCGAGCCCCACCCCACGGCACCATACGAGAAAACTCACGTCAAGCTGGGCGATGCCCAGTTTGATGCCGACGGTCAGTGGAAGGACGCCGGACGCCTGGCGCTGGTGGGTATGGGCGTGGAGCCCGGATTGTCGAACGTTTTTGCTCGCTATGCCGTCGACCACCTGTTCAGCTCGGTGTTCGAACTTGGCACGCGCGATGGGGCAAACCTCGTCGTCGTGGACGACGACGGCAACGAGATTTTCGCGCCGAGCTTTAGTATCTGGACCACGATCGAGGAGTGCCTCAATCCGCCCGTGATTTGGGAGAAGGATCGGGGCTGGTTCACGACTCCGCCCTTTAGCGAGCCGGAAGTCTTTGTCTTTCCCGAGGGCATCGGCCCGGTTGAGTGTGTCCACGTCGAACACGAAGAGGTACTCATGATGCCGCGCTGGCTCGACGCGCAGCGCGTGACGTTCAAGTACGGACTGGGCGAAGAATTCATCGGCGTGCTCAAGACGCTGCACCAGTTGCACCTCGACTCAACAACGCCCATCCGTGTGCGCAGCGCCAATGGTCCGGTAGAGGTGGCTCCGCGAGATGTCGTGGCGGCAGCACTGCCCGACCCGGCAACCCTAGGACCCCGCATGCGTGGTAAGACGTGCGCCGGAATGTGGGTCACGGGAACCGGCATCGACGGCAACCCGCGCGAGGTGTATCTGTATCACGTGAGTGACAACGAGTGGACAATGGCCGAGTACGAGAGCCAGTGTGTGGTGTGGCAGACAGCGCTCAACCCGGTGGTGGCACTCGAGCTTCTGGCCGCGGGAACGTGGAAGGGTGCCGGTGTGTGCGGACCCGAGGTGTTCGACGCCCAGCCCTTCCTCGAGCTGATGGCGCGGCCGGAGGCGGAGGGCGGATATGGCCAAAAGTGGGGCCTTGAGGAGCGCACGCCAGCGGGCAGTTAGCCCGGGCTAGTCTGGTGAGGTGATCATCGCCTACTGGATTGTTGCCGGACTTCTCGCGCTCGTCTACCTGTTTGCCGGTGGCACGAAGCTCGTTCGGTCCCGTGCTCAGCTCGAGCAGAGCGGCATGACCTGGGCCGCCGGCGCCAACCCGGCGGTCGTCAAGCTCGTTGGCATCGTCGAAATTCTCGGGGCACTGGGACTCCTCCTGCCGCCCCTTCTCGCCACCGCCGTTTTTCTGGCCCCTCTGGCGGCCATCGGGCTCGTGCTCGTGCAGGCTGTCGCAATCGGCGTGCACATGCAGATGCGCGATCTTAAGAGCCTGCCGATCAACTTGGCTCTGCTGCTGCTGGGCTTCGTAGCCGCGTGGCTGGGTGTGCTCACGTTCCCTCTCTCCTAGCGCGAGATCTGTCCGTATCCCAAGGAAGCAAAATCCGTGAATCTCTACCTGCGTGTTGTGTGGCTCTTTCTCCGAAGCCGCTTTCGCTCTCGGTTAGCCCCGCAAGACACGGCGGTGACGCGTTTCCGCGTCTGGCCGAGTGATCTCGACACCCTGTTGCACATGAACAACGGCAAGTACCTGTCGATCATGGACCTGGGCCGCATGGACCTGATGCTGCGTTCGGGCACGTGGCCGCGCCTCAAGGCCGCTGGTTGGTACCCGGTCCTCGCCGGGCAGACCATTGCCTACTATCGTTCGCTCAATCCGTGGAAGACGTTCGAGGTACACACCCGTATTCTGGGTTTTGATGATCGCTGGGGTTTTCTCGAGCAAACCTTTGTGCGGAGCGGCCACGTTCATGCCCGAGCCGTTGTGCGATCGCGATTCCTCAAGCGCTCGGGGGGCTCAGTGGATCACGCAGAGCTCGCCCAACTCTTTGGCGCCGTTCCCGGCCCCGAGGGCATCCCCGCGTGGGTCACGGAGTGGGCCAAACACGCTCGCCCTCAGAAGTAGTCTGAACACATGAAACGACGCATCGCCACGGTATCGACGGTCGCTTTGGCGATTCTCGTCGCACTCGGATTCTCGGTGGCTGCACCTGCGCAGGCAGGCGTCGATGATTTCAATTTCGAGTCAATGACGGTGACGTACGAACTCAGTCGCGCGTCTTCGGGCGGAGCACAGATGCGCGTGGTGGAAACCCTCGTTGCTCAATTCCCCGAAACCGATCAGAACCGCGGCATCATTCGCGCCATCCCCACGAGCTTCCGAGACAGGCCAGTCGGTCTCGAGCTTCTGGGCGTGACGGACGGTGACGGAAATGCCCGTGACTTCGACACGAACGAGACCGGCGGGTTCTTGGAGGTCACTGTCGCCGCCCTCGATTATGTTTACGGCGCACAGACCTATGTATTCGAGTATCGGCAAAACAACGTCATTTTTGAGCCGAGCGGCGGCGGCGCGGCACAGGAGTTTTACTGGGACGTGAACGGCACCGGTTGGGCGCAACCTTTTGGTTCGGTGAGCGCCTCCGTCATCATTCCGCGCGACCTCATCGATTCGCTCACCGGCGATAGCGCGTGTTACCAAGGAGCCGAGGGCATTGGCACGCCGTGCGCGGTGACTTCCGAAGTGACGAACGAGGCGGGCGACACCGTGCTCACTTTCGAGGCGAATAGCCTGCTGCCGTCTGAAACTCTGACGCTGGCCGTCGGGTTTGCGGCCGACACGTTCGTGATGCCGTCCACTGACATGTTCACCGACGTCTTCGGCTGGATTTTCTCGCTCTCCGTCGTGCTCTTCCTCGGTGGTCTCATTGCGGGACTCGTACTGCGCCTCACCTACTGGCGCAATCATCGCGGCCGCGGCATCATCATTCCCGAGTACGCGGCCGATCCCCAAATGACTCCCCTTCTGGCCGCCAACATCATGGGCAACAAGCGACGCGCGTTTCCGGCGGCACTCATTGATGCCGCGGTTCGTGGATTGGTCATCATTAGCCCGGCAGATGAGTCGGGTCGAAGCAAGCGCGGGTTTGTCATCGAGCGCACCTCGAAAGCTGCGAGCGACGCCGACGCCGAGGTCCTGACCGCTTTTCTGGGCGCGGGGCTCTCGTCGGGATCGCAGGTGAGCACGCTCACGCCGGATACGGCCCGATATCGACGCCTGTCGAAACTCCAGCGCGCGATTAAGCGCGAGGCTTTAGCAACGGGTCTGCGTGTACAGAAGGGTGCCGCACTTCGTGGAGTGCTCATCACCGTAACCAGTGTGGGAGCCGTGATCATGGGATGGTCGAGCATTCAGTTGATTGGTCTCGGTCTTGGCGGCCCCATTCCCGCGCTGTCAATCGGGCTGTTCTGGTTGTGTCTCGTGCCCGGCATCCTGATCTTTCGCAAGGTCACTCCGCTCACGGAGCAGGGCGCGCTGGAGCGAGACAAGTTGCTCGGTCTGCGCGACTACATTCGCCTGGCCGAAGCAGACCGCCTTCGCGTATTGCAGAGCCCTGAGGGGGCACTGCGCAAGCCGGTCGCGGTCGGCAACGCGAAAACCATGCTCTCACTCACCGAGCACGTCTTGCCGTACGCAATCATCTTTGGACTCGCAAAGGAGTGGTCGGAAGTCCTCAGCCACCTCTACGAGGAGAGCGCACGAGAGCCCACCTGGTATGTCGGGGACAGTCCCGGTCAACTGCTCTTGATTTCTGCATTCCTTACCGACTTCTCTTCGTCGGTTTCTACGTCCTGGGCGAGCTCCAGCCGCAGTTCGTCCGACGGTGGCTCATCGGGCGGTGGCTCATCGGGCGGTGGCGGTGGCGGTGGCGGCGGTGGCGGCGTCTAATCTGTCTGCAAGACTTGGCTGTATGAGTAATGAGCGAGAGTTCGTCGCAACCGTCCTCTTTGTGTGCGTGCACAACGCAGGTCGCTCACAGATGGCCGCCGGATACCTTCAGCATTTGGCCGGAGACCGCGTGCAGGTGCTGTCTGCCGGCACCGAGCCCAAAGACCAGATCAACCCTTCTGCCATCGCGGTGATGGCAGAGGAGGGCATCGATATTGCCAATAATGCGCCCAAGGTTCTTACCGACTCTGCTGTGCAACAGGCGGACTATGTGATCACCATGGGTTGCGGCGACGAGTGCCCGTTCTTTCCTGGGCGCATCTACCGTGACTGGCCGCTGGATGATCCTGCCGGGCAAGGTCCGGATGCCGTGCGTCCCATCCGCGATGAGATTCGCGCCAAGATCGAGGCGCTCATCGCCGAGATTGACGCGCGCCCGTGAGCACGCTCATCGCGTAGCCTGAGGGCATGAGTGATCTCAACGAAGT
>JBIIKT010000103.1:0-4436 GCA_044233055.1 Microbacteriaceae bacterium | reverse complement strand
AGGTCGGACCGTCCTATTTGCGTGAGCTTCGCGGCCCGTTCCCCGAGATAGTGACCATGCCGTCCGGTGGCGCAACAATCGACGATATCCCGGCCTGGCTTAGCGCAGGTGCCGCCGCGGTGAGCCTCGGCGGCAGCCTGATCGGGTCCGCTTTCTCGGGCGACCTAGACGGACTTGCTGAGCGGGCGCGGAAAGCGGTCGACTCCGTGGCCAAGGCAACAACATGACCGACTCGAAGCCCATCGACGTTCTCACCTTCGGGGAGACTATGGGCTTGATCATTGCCGAACCAGGACCCCTCGAGTTCGCGGGGAGCGCCCAGCTCAGAATCGGAGGGGCCGAGTCGAATGTGGCAATCGTCGCCAGCAGGCTCGGACGGACGGCGCACTGGGTGGGCCGCCTGGGGGATGACGCATTCGGAAGGTTGGTCGAGCGGACACTTCGAGCCGAACAGGTTGGCGTGACGGTGATTCGAGACCCCGAGCGCCCGACCGGCCTCATGGTGAAGGAGCGGCGCTCACGCTCTCTTCAGCGGGTGCGCTACTACCGATCGACGAGTGCCGCCTCGAGACTTGCGCACGATGACGTCCACGCTGACCTGCTGGCTCGGACCAGCATCCTTCATGTGACCGGGATCACTCCCGCAGTTTCTCCCGAGGCGCGTGAGGCCGTCGACACTCTCATCGATCGGGCACGGGCACTCGGCGTGATCGTGAGTCTTGATATCAACTACCGCTCTGCGTTGTGGACGCGCTCCGAGGCGGCGCAGTTTCTCGCGTCGGCCATTCCTCGAACTGACATCCTTTTCGGAGGCGTCGACGAGTTCGCGATTGTTGACCCGGGAATCGTGACAGCCGACGCGGCCATCGAGGCTGCTCTCGCCAGAGGCGTCACTGAGGTCATCGTCAAGCTCGGAGATCGGGGGGCGATCGGTGAGCGTGACGGCCAGCGCGGCGCGATCGAGGCAACTCCGGTCGAGGTCGTCGACACCGTCGGTGCCGGCGATGCCTTCGTCGGCGGCTATCTCGCGGCCCGGCTCGACGGTCTCACTCTCGACGAGTGCCTCGCGCTCGGGGGGCTCGTCGGTGCGGCCGCGTGCACTGTGGCGGGTGACTGGGAGGGCGCGCCCCGGCGTGAGGAGCTCGACGAGTTGTTCGGTGGGCAAGACGTCACCAGATGACGCGGAAAGCGGTTCGGTAGTTCCCTCGGGAAAATCCCCGGCCTCAGCGAGAGCGACTCGCGATGATCCGGAGAGCCGGATGACATTTGCCGAGAGCTACGCTGATTCGCGTCGCCGCAGCGTTGTTGGAAGACAGACATCGGTGCGGGTCGGTCGTTTGTCGTTCAGGGCGTCGATGAGCAGGCCAGCGGCCGTGGCGCCCATCTGCCAGGCGGGCACGGCCACAGTGGTCAGCTGGGGGTTCATGTGTTCCGACACGTCGAAGTCGTCGAAACCGCACACGGCGATCTGGGTGGGCACCTCGATACCGCGCTCGCGAAGGGTGTGAATCGCCCCGATGGCGAGAAGATCGCTGCCGCAGATGACGGCGGTGGGCGGAGAGGCATCTGCCAGCAAGGCCTGAATCATCGGCTCGGCGCCGGCCGGCTCCCAACCCGCCTCGAAGAGGGTGATGTTTGGGTCGACGTCGAGGCCATGGCGGCGAAGAGCACGCTTGTACGCGTCGAATCGTTGCTCGATGACGGCCCAGGGCGTCTTGGCGGCGATGAAGGCGATCCGTCGATGGCCCTTGCTGACGAGGTGGTCGACCATGGCGGCAGTGCCGCCCGCTTGATCCGAGCGAACGACGAAGGCACGGACGGCTGCCTTGGCGACAGCAATCTCGTCAAAGAGCACAAACTCCGTATTCGTCTGGTTGAGCAGGTGCGCGACCTCTTTGCGAAGGGTCCGTGGACCAGTGAGGAGCACGCAGGCCGCGTCGACCCGACCCTCGCTGATGGGGCGCAAAAACTCGGCGTGATTCGTGGTGTGACTTGTCGTGTGCACGAGAACGCTGTACCCACGTTCACGAGCCGAATCCGCCACGCCAGCGAGATAGAGCGCAGTCAGCGGGTCGGCAACGAAACGAAGGCTGTCATCGAGCACCAAGAAGCCCAGGGTTCGCGTTCTGGCCGAGCGCAAGCCTCGCGCCGAGTTGTTGACCTGATAGTTGAGCTGGGCGATGGCTTCTTCGATCCGCGCTCGAGTAGCCACCGACAGCCGGGCCCACCGACCATTCGTGAAGTTAGAGACGGACTGCACCGACACATCTGCGGCGGCGGCGACATCGACCATCCTCGGTCTCGTCGCCCGCTCAGTAGACATGGTTTTAGTATCGCGCACCCAGTGGGGAGGCGCACCCCGCACCCACCCCTCCTCGAGGAGCGACGAGCAGTTAGTAGACCTGAGCCAGCAGGCCTCCGTCGACGATTAGGTGCGAGGCGTTGAAGTACGAGGATCGATCCGAGACGAGGAAGACGACAACGTTGGCCACCTCAGCGGGATTTCCGATTCGGCGAGCGGGGTAGTGGGACTCCATCTCCGCTTTTGCTGCGGCAGGATCCGGCGTCGAGTCCCAGTACTGGAGAATCATCGGGGTTGCCATGTCGCCGGGGCAAATGCAGTTGCAGCGGATGCCGGCCTGAGCGTACGTCGGATCAACACCGATGGCTCGCGTCAGACCGAGCACACCGTGCTTGGAGGCGGTGTACGCCGAGAGGTAAGGATCTGCGCTCAGGGACAGCGCCGACGCGGTGTTGACGATGCTGCCGCCGCCGGTCTCGAGCATGGCAAGAACGGCCTGGCGGCATCCGTTGAAGACGCCCGTGAGGTTGATGTCGAGAACCCGCTGCCACTCCTCGCTGGACGTCTCATGCAGGGGCTTCTCGAGCTGGATCCCCGCGTTGTTGTGGATGAAGTTGAAACCTCCGAACTCTGAACGCGAGAGGTCGATCGCCGCATCGATGTCGGTAATCTTCGACACGTCGACCTTAAGGCCAACGGCCTTCCCACCGGCGGCTCGAACGAGATCGACCGTTTCGTCGGTGCCGCTGACGTTAACGTCGACGCAGACGACGGCCGCCCCCGCGGCGGCTAGGGCTAAAGCGCTCTCTCGGCCGAGGCCCTGGGCTGCGCCGGTTACAACGCCGAAACGACCGTCAAGTTCCATTGTGATGTCTCTCTTTCATTTGGTGTCGCTGGATGTGATGTGGGTGGTGAAACAAAAAGAGTCGTGAACTCCTGGCATCTACATTGCGGTGGTGCCACCGTCGACAGAGATTGCCGATCCTGTCGCAAAGGGCATTGAGACCGCGACGAACAAAATGGTCTCGGCTATTTCTTCAGGGGTGGCAAAACGTTTCATCGGGACACGCTCGGTCGCCGCCTTCCGGGTGGCCACCGGATCGGGAAACCACTCCAGTTCGGCGTCCATCATCGGGGTGTCCACAGGGCCGGGGCACACCGCGTTCACCCGGATGCGAGGAGCCAGCTCCATCGCCATCGCCTTCGTCATGCCGATCACACCGAACTTCGACGCGCAGTAGTGCACAAAAAGTCCCATGCCGAGGAAAGACAGCTCTGAACCGAGGTTCACGATGGAACCCCCATCGGCCATGACGAGAGCGGTCTCGCGAGCGACGAAGAAGCTTCCGGACAGATTGACGGAAATCTGCTCGTTCCACACGTCTGGAGTCAGATCGTTGAGCGCGACAGGGCCGTCGATGCCGGCCGCATTCACGAGCAAGGTCGGTGCGCCGTGCTGGGCGACCACATCAGCCACGCCAGCGGCAACCTGCTTCGGGTCAGCTACATCGACCACGTGCACCGACGACCGCTCGGCGAATCCCGATACCGCTCTGCGCAGCGGTTCCTCGCGCCGTCCGAATGCTGCCACCGTAGCACCCCGCTCGCCCAGGAGCGCGGCCGTAGCAGCGCCAACGCCGGATCCTGCGCCGGTGACGATAGCGACGTGGCCTGAGAGATCCATGAGCACCCATTTCGAGAAAATTGTGAGCAGAGAGTCACCGGGGACAACCGGTATTACTGGTACGATAGGTGAGGTCAACCGATACCGCAAGTCTCGACTCCTTTTGGTCGCGACTCCTTCATGTCAAGCGAGGCCTCATGCCCATCTCCATCGACCACTATGGCGTCACCGCAGACGGCCGCGCTGTTCAGCGCATTGAGTTGACGGCCGGTTCCACACGAGCGGTCGTGCTCGACCTTGGCGCCCGGTTGCTGGAGATGTGGGTGCCGGATCGAGACGGTAATGTCGCCGACATCGTGCTCGGTTACCCGGATGTTCCGGCGCACGAAGCGGGCACCGCCTACTTTGGGGCGACGTGCGGACGATTCGGCAATCGCATTCGCGGAGGTCGCTTTGAGCTCGAGGGCACGACGCATCAGCTCACGGTCAATGAGGGGCTCAATCACCTTC
>JBIIKT010000102.1:0-4447 GCA_044233055.1 Microbacteriaceae bacterium | reverse complement strand
CTCCGCCTGCAACTGTTCGATGGCCACGCGAACCTGCTGCAGCGTCACGCCGGCATCGAGAAGTCGCTTGACCAGTTTGAGCTTGAGGATGTCGCGAAATCCATACAGCCGCTGCGACCCCGAGCCGGAGGCGTCGCGGACAGTGGGAACAACAAGACTGGTGCGGGCCCAGTAGTCGAGCTGACGGTAAGAAATGCCAGCAGCGCGAGCGGCGATGGCTCCGCGGTAGCCCACCGAGTCGTCATGCTGCGGGAGGCCGTCGGTAAAGAGCAAACCCGTGTCGAGCGTTTCGCGCTCCGGGGTGATTTCCGCCATAGCCTTCTCCTCTGTGCCCAAACCCTGACCTTCAACTTGCCGTTGAAGCTTTATTAATCTACTCAGTAGACAACCGCGCGAGTGTATTTGCGCACATCGTGCACTCGGCGTGTCGGAAGACACGCAGCCCCGCCTGTCTCAGGTTACGCCTAAGAGAGGTTCTTGGATATGACGGCGCGCAATAAAAACGAACGCACCACGTCCATGTGCGCCGACAACTCGCTGGCCCGGCTGTGCGCGCGGGCCCTGGTTGCCACATCGTTCTTCTTCTGAACAGCAGAGAGCGCGCGTTCAATCAGCGCGAACTCGCGTTCTGCAGCGGTGCGCAACGTCGTGAGATGGCGGGGCTCAATTCCCGACCTCTGCAGTTCGACCAGCGCGCTGAGCACATCAACCGACTCTTGGCCGAACGATTCTGCCGCCGGGAGGAAACCCGCCGAGACGGCATCCTGAACAAGATTGCTCGACGCCCCGGCCGCCTTGGCCAGTTCGGATCGGGTAAATCTTTGCGGCGTGACCAAAGCCGAATCAGTGGAGAGACCCAACGATTGCGGCAGGCCAGAGAGATTACCGCCGGTGGCAGCCTCGAGGTGATCCTTGATCACACGCAGCGGTAAATACTGGTCGCGCTGCATGACCAGAATCAAGCGCAGGCGTTCGACATCACTCGGCGAGAACTTGCGATAGCCAGACTCGGTGCGCGATGGCGAAACCAGGCCCTGTTCTTCGAGGAAGCGGAGCTTGGAGGGACTCAGATCGGGAAAGTCGGGTGACAGCTTGGCCAGCACCTGGCCAATACTCAGAAGCCCCCGTTGGCTCTGCGCATCATTGCGAGCGACTACGGCCACGCCTATGCCCCCACGCCGTGTCGTGATCCAAAGTAGGTCAGGCGGAACTTACCCACCATGACCTCAATGCCATCGATCAGTGCAGCACGGTCGACGAGCTGACCCGCAACGTACGTGCCGTTGAGTGAGCCCAGATCGCGCACTTCAAATCCGTGAGGGGTGCGCCGAAACTCAGCGTGCTGGCGCGAGACGGTGACATCGTCGAGAAAGATTTCCGAATCCGGGTGGCGACCAGCAATGTTGACTTCGTGGTCGAGTAAGTAGCGCGCACCCTGGTCGGAACCACGACGAACAATCAACAGTGCCGAGTTGCGCGGAAGTGCGGCGATGACCTCGCGCTCGTGGGGCGCAAGGTCTGAAATGTCAACGGCAGAACCGGCAAAATCAGAGGACGGGAATGCGGAGGTGTCGGCCTGCTCGTCTGGCGACGCATTTAGTTCTGAATTGTTTTCAGTAGTCATATCGCGACACCCCTCCTTCCAACAATTACCCTACCGGATGAAGATGCCCCCTAAAATAGGTCAAAAGAAAGGTTGCCCTCCATGGATGCCCTCATTGTCTGTCTCTGGATTCTTGCCGGAATCTGCGCCCTCACGTGGGTGCTCTCACTCATCACACGGGAGTACTCCTGGGTTGACCGCATCTGGTCAATCATCCCCATCGCTTACGTCTGGGTCTTCGCTGGTTTTGCTGGCTTCACGGACGCCCGACTCAATGTCATCGCGATCCTCGTGACCCTGTGGGGCGCGCGCCTCACGTTCAACTTTGCGCGCAAGGGTGGCTACGCCCCGGGCGGTGAAGACTACCGCTGGGAGATCATGCGCCAGCGCATCACCGGTTGGAAGTGGCATGTCTTCAACTTCTTCTTCATCGTCATCTTTCAGAACGCACTTCTCTTGCTTATCTCGCTTCCGTCGTTCACGGCGTACGAGAACCGCGGAACCCCGTTTGGCGTCCTCGACCTCATTGTCACGGTGGCCTTCGTGGGTCTGCTGGTGATGGAGACCGTTGCCGACCAGCAGCAGTGGAACTTCCACCAGTGGAAGAAGGCAGAGGTTGCCGCAGGTCGCACTCCCCAGCCCGGCTTCCTCACAACCGGACTCTTCTCGACGTCTCGCCACCCCAACTTCTTTGCTGAACAGGCTCAGTGGTGGGTGCTCTTCTTCTTCGGTGCCATTGCCGCGGATTCTGTCATGCAGTGGACCATCGTCGGTCCCGTCCTGTTGACGGCCCTCTTCATCGGGTCGTACCGCTTGGCCGAAGAGATCTCCTCGTCCAAGTACCCGGACTACGCGGAGTACCAGAAGCGCGTGAGCCCGCTGATCCCCTGGTTCCCTCGTCGCCAAGAAGAAGCGTCGACGGCCAAGGCCTGATATCCGCAGAGCAAACCACCTCAGAAAGCCACACATCGAAGGTGCTTTATCGTGCTAAAACTTTCGGTAATTATTCCTTCCTATAATGACGCGGAGATGCTGAGCACGTGTCTCTCAGCTCTTGATTCCCAAACCGTTAGGGCTTGGGAAGTCGTGGTGGTTGATAACAACAGCACCGACAACACTGCTGAGGTAGCGCGCTCATTTGGGGCACGTGTGGTTTTTGAACCTATTAAGGGAATTCCTTCGGCAACTGCCGCGGGATTCGATGCGGCCCGTGGCGATGTGTTTGGTCGCCTCGATGCAGATTCAGTTCCGCAGCCGGACTGGTGCGAGCGCGTTATTGAAGCCTTTACAGAAAACCCCCACCTTGCCGCGATAACTGGTTCCGCGGACTTTTACGGCGGCCGCAAACTCACTAACTGGATCGGTCGCAATATCTACATAAACGGGTATCTATGGTCGGCCGAATGGGCGCTCGGACACCCGCCTATTTTCGGCTCAAATTGCGCCCTTAGTCGATCCACGTGGGAACGGATTTCATCGCAGGTTCACCGAGACATTCGCACGGTACATGATGACCTCGACATCAGCATTGCTCTTCATCCCGAGATGGAGGTTCTGGTCGATAACGACCTGCGCGTGGCCGTGTCCGCACGGCCGTTCGATTCTGCGCGCGGACTCGGACGCCGGCTGTGGTGGGCCTACACCACAGTGCGCGTCAATTGGAGGGAAGAATCCCTGATCGATCGCCGCCGCCGACATCGCGTTGGTAGAGGTTGATGAGATCCCTCGTGGCTTGATGCGGAGTAAATTCACACGGGCTGTGACCGGTGGCGTAGACAACGAAGTCCGCTCCGATGCTTCGTGCAAATGCTGCGTGCTCTTCTCGCCTCCAGAGGTCATGCTCTCCGACCATGACAATCTTGGGAATTGGAGCTGCCCGAAGTTCGGTCCGAAGGTCGGGATGATTCATCATCGCCCCGATCATGTCGCCCACACTGTCTCGTCGCGTCAGCTCAAAACGGGCGCGCACAAACTCGAGTCGCTCCGGCGGCGCGGGTATGAAGTTATTCTTGATCCCCCACATCATGAGCGCACCACCTGTGCGGCCGGATACAAATCTCGAAATCCAGCCAATCCTTTTAATTCCCGCGAAGGCATTTCCTGGGCTCGGTGGTGAACTGAGAAACGCAAGACTCAAAAAGAGATCCGGACGTCTGGCATAGGCGACCTGAGCGACGGTGCCCGCAAACGAATAACCGAGCACATGCGCCGCACCCGGTGTGCGCTCAAGGAATGCAATCATGTCATCGACAAAGAGATCGATGTCGTAGCGCTTGCGCGGCGGAGCAAGGTTTTCGGGACCGGCCGCAAAAGATTCATACTGACCCGCAAGGTCGTAGCTCTCAACATAGAAACCCTCGTCGACAAAAAGGGGCATCATGCGCTGAAAGTCTTCTTTGGAGCCAGTGAGTCCCGGGATGAGAACGAGACGCTCGTGCACAGGATTACCGGCACGGATGATAGCGTGTGTGCCGCTCGGCGCATCAAAAGATTCCCGTTCGACACCCGGTGGCAGTTCGGCCCAGTCGATGGGCTCGAGCGACGCATCTCGAAGGGCAGCATCCCGGAAGATCTCGTTCACAACCATCCATTGTGCCTCAAGATGGCGTGGCGTGGAAACGTGCTGGGCGTTAGTCGGTAGCGGCGAGCTGTCCGCAGGCGCCGTCGATGTCGCGGCCACGCGTGTCTCGGACGGTGGTGGGAATGCCGGCCGCTTCCAGGCGACGAACGAACTCGTTGGTCGTAGCACGCGTCGAGGCCGTCCAGACCGAGCCCGGTGTGGGGTTGAGCGGAATGGGGTTGACGTGCACCCACCCGCGTCCACGCTCGTTCAGTTTTTCGCCC
>JBIIKT010000101.1:0-4495 GCA_044233055.1 Microbacteriaceae bacterium | reverse complement strand
GCCGGCTAGCTGCCGGTGGCGTAGGTTGCGGTGACTCCACCGTCGACCGCGTAGACGGATCCCGTGACGAAGCTGGCGTCGTCGCTGAGCAAGAAGCGCACGACGTTGGCCACTTCACCGGGCTCACCGAGACGACCGATGGGTGCCGAACTGCCGGCGGTCTTGGCGGCCTCGTTCTTCTCCATGTCGGGGAGCAGGGTGCTGGCGATGTCTTGGAACATGCGCGTGTTAATGAACCCCGGAGCCACGGCATTGACCCGGATTCCGGAGGCGGCCTCTTCGGTCGACGCCGTACGAACGATTCCGGCCACGCCGTGCTTTGCCGCGTTGTAGGCGACGGTCAGGGGAAGTCCCAGCGACGACGCAATCGATCCCGTGCAGACCACGGATCCCGACTTCTGCTTGCGCATCACGGGGAGCACGTAGCGCAGCCCGAGAAAGACGCCGTGCAGGTTGACACCAATGACCTTGCTCCAGTCTTCGAAGCTCACTTCGGCGGTGGGGGACAGCACACCCTCGATACCGGCGTTGTTAAAGAAGCCGTCGATCGTGCCGAATGCCGACACGGCCTGATCAACGTAGTTCTTGACGTCCGCCTCACTCGTCACGTCGGCGATAACCACGATGGACTTGACGCCCAGCTTGTCGACGGCACCCTTGGTGGAGGCCACGAGCTTCTCGTCGCGGTCAACCAGCACCAGGTTGGCACCGGACTCGGCGAGCTTGAGACACGTGGCGCGGCCGATACCGCCTCCCGCTCCCGTGACGATCACGTTCTTTCCAGTCATTTCGATGGGCATGTGTTTCTCTTTCGTTAGGGGGTGAGCGAGGCGGTGCTAGTGGGTGAGCGTAAAGCCGCGATAGTTGTCGTTCGCGACTTCCAGAAGTTCGGCTTCATAGGGGGCAACGCCGCCCATGTAGACCACGTTGACGCGAGCTTTGCCTTCCACATTCGCACCCACGTACCAGGAGTTAGCAAAACGCATCAGTGTGGAGTCGGAAACGGCATTGACGTGGTCGGTCCATTCCTGTTCCGCGGCCGCCGTCGGCTCAAACGTCGTCACGCTCTCTGCCTCGAGCATCTTCAACATGTTTGCAATCCATTCGATGTGAATCTCGATGGACAGCACCACGTTGCTCAACGGAGCGGGACAGCCCGGGCCGGCGACGACAAAGGTGTTGGGGAATCCGGCAACCGACAGTCCCATGTATGACGCCGGCGCTTCTTTCCACTTCTTCGAGAGCGAGACTCCGTCGCGCCCCCGAACGTCGATGCGCGACAGGGCTCCGGTCACACCGTCGAAGCCCGTGGCCAAAATAATCATGTCCACGTCGTACTCGCCCGCGGCCGTTCGGAATCCGGTGGGCGTGATGGCGAGAAGCTCTTCGTCGCGCAGGTCGACCAGCGTCACGTTGTCACGGTTGTACGTCTCGTAGTAGTCGGTGTCGATGCACAGCCGCCGCGTGGTGATGAAGTGGTCGGGCATGAGCTTCTCCGCGAGCGCAGGATCAGCAATGCGCGCGCGAATCTTTTCCCGCGCGAACGACGCGGTGAAGTTGTTGGCCTCTTCACTGGCGACCGTGTCCACAATGGCGCTGGCGAAGCGCATGGGTGAACCGTAGTTGTAGTTGCGCTCTAATTCGGCACGTGCGAGATCCGGACCCATCACCTCGAAGGGCTCACCACGGGTTTCGGTAACGCAGCCGAGCATCTGCGTGCGGGCTTCGGCCCGGTACGCCTTGTAGCGCGATTTGACGTCGGCCACGCGTTCTGGCGAGAGTGTGGCGTTGTGCGCGGGGAGAGAGAAGCTCGGCGTGCGCTGCAAAACAAAGAGGTGCTCGGCCGTCTCGGCAACGATGGGGATCACCTGAATGCCCGTTGACCCCGTGCCCAGAACGGCGACCCGCTTTCCGGCAAAACTCACGGGCTCGTGCGGCCAGATGGCCGGGTTGAGTAGCTCGCCCTCAAACGAGTCCATTCCCGGAATGTCGGGAATCTTGGGGATTGAGAGCATGCCGGTTCCCCACACCACGTACTTGGTGTCTATGGTGCCCGCCGTGGTCGCGACCGACCAGCGCTGAGTTGATTCGTTCCACGTGGCGCCCGTGACTTCGGTGTCGAATTGAAAGTCTTTGGTGATGTCCAATTTCTTCGCGACGAATTCGAGATAGGCGAGGATGTCGGGTTGGGCGGGAAACTTCTCGGTCCACACCCACTCCTGCTGGATCTCTTCATTGAAGGAGTAGGAGTAGTCGAGGCTCTCGACGTCGCAACGAAGGCCGGGATAACGATTCCAGTACCAGGTGCCACCCACACCGCCACCGCGTTCAACACCGATCACGTTGAGGCCGAGCTCGTGGGCCTTGTGAACCATGTAGATGCCGGCAAAGCCGGCTCCCACAACAACGATGTCCGTTGTGTCGGTTTGTGCGGTGGTCACGTCGATACCTTTCGCCAATGAAAGAGGTGTGCTCGATAGTTGCATATATCGGGGAGTTTTTCTTGGTCGAAGGCGCATCGAAACTGTGTATGGGCGCAGTGCTCGGTGCGACGACTTTACTCGGCACTAAAAATCGCGTTGACTGTATTGGATAAAGCTTTCGACTCACTCCAAGGAGATCTCCATGAAGACCACTGCCGCCGTTGCGTTTGAGAAAGAACAACCTCTCGTCATGACCGAGCTCGACCTCGACGACCCACGCCCCGGTGAGGTGCGCATCAAGATGGTCGCCAGTGGTGTGTGCCACACCGACGCCATCGTGCGAGACCAGTGGTACCCCACTCCGCTCCCCGCAGTTCTTGGCCACGAGGGTGCCGGAATCGTGGATGCCGTGGGTGAGGGCGTCACCAAGGTTGCGGTGGGCGACCACGTACTCCTGAGCTTCGCCCACTGCGGCGAGTGCGCCAACTGCTCGTCGGGCAAGCCCGGCTACTGTGTCAATTTCTTTGGCGACAACTTTGGCGGCCGCCGTGCGGACGGATCATCCTCACTGTCGCACGAGGGCACTCAGATATCGTCACACTTCTTTGGTCAGAGCTCGTTTTCGCAGTTTGCCAACGTGCCTCTCAACTCGGTCGTCAAGGTGCCCAAGTCGGCACCCCTCGAGATTCTGGCCCCACTCGGTTGCGGAATTCAGACCGGCGCCGGCGCCGTGCTCAACTCGCTGGCCCCCGAGGCGGGCTCGTCCATCGCCATTTTCGGTGCGGGTGCCGTGGGCCTTTCGGGCCTCCTGGCTGCGGTGATTGCCAACTGCACAACCATCATTGCGATTGACGTGCACGATAGCCGCCTCGCCTTGGCCACAGAGCTGGGCGCAACGCACACCATCAACGCCGCCAAGGTCAACGTCATTGAAGAGGTCCAGAAGATCACGGGTGGCGGGGTCAACTACGCTCTCGAAACCACGGGAGTGGCTCAGGTCTTTACCGACATGACTTTTTGCCTCGGTGTGAAGGGTCACGCTGTTGTGGTGGGAGCCGCAGCCATGGGCACCAACGCCAACTTCGACATCGGGTCGCTGTTGCCTCTGGGCATCTCGGTCACCTTCGTGGTGGAGGGTGACTCAGTTCCCTCGAAGTTTGTACCGCAGCTGGTCGACCTTTATGAGCGGGGGCTCTTCCCGTTCGATCGCCTGCTGAAGTCATACCCCTTCTCCGAGATCAACACGGCGTTTGATGATTCGGCTTCGGGCGTGACGCTCAAGCCCGTGGTGATTTTCTAGCAACTGCGTTTTGTGGCGTATCCTTGGAGAAGCACAGAAGATATCTGAAACCGTATACGATATTGCTGTAACGAGAAGTGGGGTGGCAGGTTCATGACATCGAAGGCACACGTTGACGGCGTCGCGCAGACGATTTCCGTCACCGACTTTGTCTCCTGGCGTGCTCTCGTGTCGCAGTCTTTTGTACCGCTCAATGTGACCTCGCAATCCACAGAAACCTTTCAGGCTCGACTGCGGTCACGGTCACTGGGTGATGTGTTCGTGAGCGAAGTCGGCGCAAACCCGCACACCGTGGAGCGCACGCCCGACCTGATTGCTGCGGGTAACGCCCCGTTTTTCAAACTCTCGTTGCAGCTCGCGGGTACCGCTCTCCTCATGCAGGACGGGCGAGAGGCGGTTCTCTCACCCGGGGACATGGCCATTTACGACACTCAGCGCCCCTACACCCTCACGTTTGACGATGACTTTCGCACTCTCGTGCTCATGTTTCCGCAGACTGTCATAGATTTGCCGCCGGATGCCGTGGCGCAGATCACGGCCCACCGCATTGCGGGCGACGAGGGAATTGCGCGTGTGGTGGCTCCGTTTCTCGCGCACCTCACCGACAATATGGAGCGGCTGACGAGTCACAGTGGCCTGCGTCTTGCTCACAACACGGTGGACCTGGTCACGACCATGCTGCACAGCGAGCTCGACACGCACGTGGGCGGGCACAGCACCAGTCACCGAGCGGCGCTTGTTCACGATATCCGCGCCTATATCGATGACAACC
>JBIIKT010000100.1:0-4509 GCA_044233055.1 Microbacteriaceae bacterium | reverse complement strand
TCGCGCGCGCTCGACCCGGAATCAAGCAGGAGGTCGCGACCGGTAATGCCTACGTCCAAGGCGCCCGAACCCACGTAGGTGGCGATGTCACGAGGACGAAGATAGAAAAACTCAACGTCGTTTCGCGCATCTTCAACGTGTAGCTCGCGAGCATCACGACGTGTCGCGTAACCCGCTTCACGCAACATCTCTATGGCGACGTCGGCGAGTGAGCCCTTGTTGGGGACTGCAATTCTCAGCATGGGTATCCTTGCCCGGGTGATAAATTTCGTTAGAGGTGTGAGTAGACGTTCTCGAGGGTGAGACCCTTGCGCAGCATGAGCACCTGCACGTGATACAGCAGTTGGGAAATCTCTTCGGCGGTGCGGTCGTTGTCTTCATACTCGGCCGCCATCCAGACCTCGGCAGATTCCTCAACGATTTTCTTGCCGATGGCGTGCACACCGTCGTCAAATTCGGCGACCGTGCGCGAACCTTCGGGGCGCGTCGCTACCCGCTCGGATAGTTCGTTGAAAAGACCCTCAAACGTTTTCACGTATCAAGATTAGCGCGCATGATGGTGCTCACTCGCGGCGTGACGCAGCGCGTCAATGGCAACACCGGGATCGGTATGACCGAATACGCTCGATCCGGCAACGAAGGTGTCTGCGCCGGCGGCGGCAGCCTGCACGATTGTCTGCTCCGTCACTCCCCCGTCTACCTGCAACCACACGTCACACCCCTTGGCCGAGATGGCCTGAGTGAGTTGGGTCAACTTGGGTAAAACCGACGGGATAAATGCCTGACCACCAAAACCTGGTTCGACCGTCATCACGAGAATCTGATCAAACTCATCCACAATCTCGAGAAGTGCGTCCACAGGAGTATCGGGCTTGACGGCAACGCCCGCACGAGAACCGCGATCTCGCAACGCGCGCGCCAGGGCAACAGGATCATGGGACGCCTCGAGGTGGAAGGTCACCGAGAACACACCCAGTTCGGCGTACCCGGGAGCCCAGCGATCCGGATCCGTGATCATGAGGTGCACATCCAGCGGAACGGGCGATGTGTCGTTGATTCGCTGGACCATCTGCGGACCAAAGGTGAGATTGGGCACGAAGTGGTTGTCCATCACATCGACGTGTGCGAAATCCGCCTTGCCAATGAGGGCGAGGTCACGCTGCATGTTGACGAAGTCAGCGGAAAGGATGCTCGGATTAATGCGGACGCCCATGGAGACGAGCCTACTTCGCCGATCTCTGGAAGATGCTGATGAACATCGCGTCGGTGTTGTTGATGTGTGGCCACAGTTGCACGAAGGGATCGACATCGGAGACAGTAACTCCACCGCGTGTGACGTCTCGGATGATGGGCGCCACCGCGACCGGCGTAAAGTCAGGACGTCCTGCCATCACACGGAACAACACCTCGGTTGTTTCGGAAATGGATGGCGTGCACGTAACGTAGGCAAGCAAACCTCCAGGAGCCACAACATGACAGGCAGCTTCGAGTAACTGCTGTTGCAGCAGCACCAGGTCGGCGACGTCTTCCGGAGTGCGTCGCCAGCGCGCCTCGGGGCGGCGTCGGAGCGCACCGAGCCCGGAACACGGGGCATCAACCAAAACCCGATCGAAACGCTCCGCTGAGGCGACATACGAACGACCGTCATTCACGGTGACGTGCGCGTCCGCGAAAGGCGCAAGGGCCTGACGCACCAGTTTGGCTCGATGCTCACTGACCTCGTTAGCCTCGAGGTGCGCGCCCGATCTTTCTGCCAGTGCCGCCAAGAGCGCAGCTTTGCCCCCGGGGCCAGCACACAGGTCGAGCCAGTTCTCCCCCGCCGTTGGCTCGCGTGCACCCCAGAGCGCCAGAGCGGCAAGTTGGGAACCCACATCCTGCACGCGAATCTGCCCGCCCGATTGCTTGATAATCGCTCCTGGATCTCCGCGCACGAGGTTGAGCGAGAACGGTGTGCGCTCGTCGATCTCGAGTGAGTCATCTGAGGACTCGATTGCTGCCGCGTGCCGGGCATCCGCATCGCGTGCAATCCGCAGGTCGACCAGTGACACGGTGGCCGCCTCGTTGTTCGCGTTGAGCAGTGCTTCGATCTCGCCGGCGTGACCCCGCTCGGCCAAGGCACGAGAGAGATCATCAACTATCCACGACGGATGCGAGAACTGAACGGCGAATCGATCGGTAGTGGACAGTGACTCGGGAGCTACCCTCTCAATCCACTCATCGGGTTCCCGTTCCGTGATGCGGCGCATCACGGCGTTGACGAATCCGGCCGACTTGGCCAGCTGGACGCTCCGTGCCAGATTGACAGATTCGCTCACCACGGCGTGGGCGGGCGTGTTGAGGTGAATCCACTGGTGAGACCCCAAGCGTAGAACGTCGAGAACCGAAGAATCGATCTGATCGAGGTGTCGGTTAGTGGCGGACTCGATCACGGCGTCGTACAGTCGCTGCATCCGCAACGTGCCGTAGACCAGCTCGGTGACAAAACCGGCGTCTGAGCGTGACAACCGGGCTTCCCGCAGCGCCACGGGTGTCACGAGATTCGCATAGGCGTCGTTCTCGTGGACGTCACGCAGAACACGCCACGCAACGCCTCGTGCGTTCACGCCGACACCACTACGACCCGCGCATCCTTGATTCCCCGGAGCCACTCTGATGCCGTCATCTCGCGCTTCCCCGCCGGTATAACTCGGACGAGTGTGAGGGCCCCCGACGACAGACCCAACAGAACGTTGCCCTCCTGTTCAGTAATCACGCCGGCCTCACAATCCGTGTCACGAGAGCGCCCCGCAGCCGAAATCTTTACGCGCCCCACCGACGTTTCGATCCACGCACCCGGTTCGGGGGTGACCGCACGGAAGACGTTAAACACGGACGACGCGTCTGACATGACGTCGAGACGACCCTCATTATTTGCCAGTTTGGGCGCGAACGTCGGAGCGCCGGACTGCTCAACAGATTGTAAGGTTCCCGCTTCGATGCCGTCGAGCACGCGCACAATCTGCTCGGCGCCGAGATCTGCGAGGTTCATCAAGACATCCCCACTGGTTGCCTCCGGCGCGACGCTGTGATTCTGACGGTCAAAGATTGGTCCGGCATCCATGCGCTCGACCAGTTGGAAGACGGACGTAGCAATCTCTGTCTCGCCCGCCAAGAGTGCTCGCTGCACCGGCGCAGCCCCGCGGAAGCGCGGGAGGTCGCTGAAGTGCAGGTTGATCCATCCTCGCGTGGGAACCGCCAGCATCTGTGCGTCGAGGAGTGCGCCGTAGGCCACAATGACGCCGATGTCCGCCGACCAGGGGGAAATCTCGTTGACAGTGTCGTCGTCCGGGCGATTCGAGGTGGCAACCGGGATCCCGCGCTCATCACCCCATGCACCAACAGGCGACCGGGTCATCGTGCGTGCACGCCCCACGGGAGCATCGTGTCGTGTGAGAATTCCCACCACGTCGTGCGGCGAGGACTCGAGCGCGCGAAGAGTTGGCAGTGCTACCTCAGGCGTTCCCGCAAAAATCACGCGCATCGCGACCCTCCGTTCCCGTTAGCTAACATGCCCGCCAAAGTGGGCGTCGTCGAGCCGCACCCGTAGCGCGGGCGTCAACCCGGGACGCTTGCGAGCCACAGCGGCCGCTACAACACTGGCACGAAGACTCTGCGTCACGTCACTGCCACGCGCGTACGAGAACAATACGGTCGCGCGAACCTGCCCCTCACCTTCCGGCATGGGCCCCAGTACCGAATACACCCCATTCGTTGGGAGGGCGCCGAGGGCACGCTCAACAACCTGCGCGTGTCCCGTGACATGCGCCATTCGAGACGATGGTGGCAAGTGAAGCTGCGAACGCTGTTTCACTTCGGTTCTCATGTAGTCGGACCAGGCCCGCGACCCAAGAACCGCACCGAGGCGAACACCGGCGCCCTGCACGAAAACACGCCCCGAGGGGCCACAGCAGGCTATGGCGTGCGCCCATAGGCGCAGGGCGTTCTCAACAACACGCATCTTGTCGCTGTAGAGCTGTCGATCGGCGTCCACGATGATGACCGTCGAGTATCCACCGGGACAAAAAGGTTCGGCGCCGGGTGTGGCAACGACAATCTGCGGAGTCTGTTCAATACTGGTCACGATTCGCTCACCGTCACTGACCACAATCGGAACGTGGGGAAAGCTTTTGCCGATCATGTCAGCCGTCCATGTACTGCCCGGAGCGACGTCGGCGATTTCGTGCGACCCGCACGATGAGCACGTGATGTCCGTAGCGAGCCGACCACACCACCGGCAATCGGGGACAGCCCCACGCGAAGACCGGCGTATGGGACCACCACATCCCGTGCACGTGGACCTTTCGCGACACTTTGCGCAGACGCTCAGTTGCGAGAAGCCAGGCCGAGGAACCTGGATGAGCACGGGTGCCTGTGTGACCGCTTTCGCTGCCCACTGCCACGCTACCGCCGGAATCGCACTCGCCCCTCCCGGTGACTCGTCGTCAAGTGGGATGACCTTAGGGCCTCGCC
>JBIIKT010000099.1:0-4556 GCA_044233055.1 Microbacteriaceae bacterium | reverse complement strand
TGACCACGCCCGCTCCCACGCCCACGGCATGCCCCAACCCCAACCAGGGCAAGATTATTCGCCAGAGCCCCAATGGTGGTTCCGCGCGGACCGGTGCAACGGTGACGTTGACTGTTCAAAGCTAGACACTCGTGACGAACACCGCGGGCGCCGTCGGCATCGGCCTTGGTCTGGTTGCCGGTGGCGCGCTCGCCTGGGGCACGCTCGTTGAGCGCCGCTTGTTTACGCTTCGCCCACAGCAGGCCCGCATCGAAAGCCTCGGGAGCGCATCGCTGCGGATCCTGCACCTGTCCGATATGCATACCGCGCCCTGGCAACGAGACAAAGCCGCTTGGGTTCGCGCCCTCCGCGACCTCTCCCCGGATCTCGTCATCGCTACGGGTGACTTTCTGGGACACCCCGATGCCCTGCCGAGAGTTCAGGAAGCCCTCGAGACGTTTGACGGCGTCCCCGGTGCGTTCGTTTTTGGTTCGAACGACTACTTCGTTTCGCGGCCCAAAAATCCTTTTGCCTACTTCGCCGGACCCTCGCGCATCAAGAAGAAGCCCGTGCGTCTCAACACGGATGCCCTGCGGTCGTTTCTCGCCAACGACCTCGGCTGGCACGACATCAACAATGGCGCCCGCCGGCTCACCGTTGCCGGGTTGACCGTCGACCTTGTCGGCGTCGACGACCCGCACATTTTTTACGACAGGTGTGACGCTGCGTTGGCGCACTTGGACGACCTTCGTGAGGACGACGCGTTGACCGCTGGGAGCTTGGCCCCAGAGTTCGCCAGCATCACGATTGGTGTCACACACGCTCCCTACCGGCGCATCCTCGACCAGTTCACCGCCAGCGGAACAGACATCATTCTGGCGGGCCACACGCACGGTGGTCAGGTGTGCGTTCCCGGAGTGGGCGCTCTGGTAACCAACTGCGATATCCCCCGACGACAGGCCAGCGGATTCTCCGTCTGGCAATCGGGTGGCCACCATTCGCTACTCAACGTGTCTGCGGGTCTCGGCACGTCCATTTACGCGCCGGTGCGTTTTGCGTGTCCTCCGGAGGCGTCGGTGATTGATCTGGCCGGTCCCGAGTTCGTCGTAGCCGACTGAGCTGCCCGTCGGGCGGCGGCCCTCCTGCTCCGTGGCGTTCGTGTGGCGCATCCCTCGTATACTTGTGAACGTCTAACCGGGGTGTGGCGCAGCTTGGTAGCGCGCGTCGTTCGGGACGACGAGGCCGCAGGTTCAAATCCTGTCACCCCGACCAAAACAAACACCGCCCTCTTCCGGGCGGTTTTGTTTTGGTCTTGGTTTTGTGTACGACAGGATTTGGGAGGAGGCAACCCAGTGGGTTGCCGACGGCTCCTGGAACCCCGACGAGTCAACCGTGCGGCGCACCCCGACCCCGACGGAACCCGGCCCTCCTCCGTTTCGATACGTCAACTGCGTTGACTACTCAACGAGCGAAGGAGTGCACCCCCATTTCAGGTTTGGTACGTAGAGTGGAGCTACCCCACCACGCCAGGAGTGAGCGACATGGATCGCATCGTTTTTGAAAGAGAAGCCCCACCTCGAGACGTCATCGAGGCGAGTCTCGCCGACTCCGTCTTAGCGACGTTCTGGCTCGACAGCGCTCCCCCGCCCACGTTCCCCAGGCTCGAGAACGACATCTCGGCGGATCTGCTCATCGTCGGTGGCGGCTACACGGGCCTGTGGAGCGCCGTTCGCGCCAAGGAGCGCAACCCGGAGAAGAGCGTCGTACTCATTGAGATGAACCGCATCGGCTGGGCTGCCTCGGGACGCAACGGCGGTTTCTGCGATGCGAGTCTCACCCACGGTCGCGAGAATGGCCTCACCCGTTGGCCCGAGGAGTTTGATGAGCTCGAGCGAATGGGCAACACGAACCTCGACGAGATTGAGCAGACCGTTTCTCGCTACGGCATGGACGTTGAGTTTGAGCGCACGGGCACATTGAGTGTGGCAACCGAGCCGCATCAGATTGAGTGGGTATCGGGCGAACCCGTGGCCCTCAACCAAGCCGAGGTGCGCAAGCAGATAAATTCGCCCACGTATTTGGCGGGCTCATGGGAAAAGGACACCACGGCCCTTGTTCATCCGGCGAAGCTTGTCTCGGAGCTCGCCCGCGTTGCCACAGAACTCGGTGTGCTCATCTTTGAGCAAACACCAGCTGAGAAGGTTCGGCGCGACCTTCGCGTGGTCACGCCTCGCGCCACGGTCACGGCACAACAGATCATTCTGGCCACCAACGCGTATCCGGGTTTACTCAAGCGCAATGCCCTCATGACCGTGCCCGTTTACGACTACGTGCTCACGACCGAACCTCTGTCGGCCAAACAGATGACGAGCATCGGTTGGTCGGCCCGCCAGGGGGTCTCCGACCTGTCGAACCAGTTTCACTACTACCGTCTCACGGCCGACAATCGAATCCTGTTTGGCGGTTACGACGCGGTGTACCACTTTGGCGGTCGCGTGAGCCCTGACTACGAGGACAGGCGAGAGAGTTTTGAACTGCTTGCCAGTCACTTCTTCACCACGTTCCCGCAGCTCACCGGCGTGCGATTCACCCATCGTTGGTCTGGCCCGATTGATTCGAGTTCGCGCTTCTGCGCGTTCTTCGGCACGGCACGAAAGAATCGCATCGCCTATGCCCTGGGCTTTACCGGGCTCGGCGTGGGTGCCTCGCGATTCGCGGCGGACGTGATGCTCGACCACCTTGACGGAACCGATACCGAGCGCACACGCCTCAAGATGGTTCGGTCGCGCCCAACGCCGTTCCCGCCCGAACCGCTTGCCTCGGTGGGCATAAACCTCGTGAGGTGGTCGATGAACCGGGCCGACCACAACCGCGGTAAGCGCAATATCTTCCTGCGAACCCTCGACGCTCTGGGAATGGGGTTCGATTCATGAATGGTTCGATGAAGCTTGCGTCGGCCACGGACGCGCAACTCAACCGGGCTGCCGTCCCGGCCGACCAGGTCGAATCCGGGTCACCCGAGACGAGGATTCTGGAGTTGGCCGACTTTGCCGGCATGTCGATGGGAATTTGGGAACACACCGAAGGAGTGAGCACCGACACCGAGGTCGACGAGGTTTTCATTGTCATCTCGGGTGGGGCAACAATCGAGTTCACCGATGACGACACCCCTCGCTTGAGGTAGAGGCGGGCGACATCGTGCGATTGAGTGCCGGCGTGAAGACGCGGTGGATTGTGCGCGACCACATTCGCAAGGTCTATCTCGTGAAGGCCTAGCGTCTCGATACGCCAACTTCGTTGGCTACTCGACGGGCGACGAACCCCGGACACTCGCCTCGATACGCCAACTTCGTTGGCTACTCGACGGGCGACGAACTCCGAGCAGTGGGCTACTCGACGGGCGAAAGGCTAAGCCGTCAGCCCCAGCGACTTCGCCGTGGCCGCAAGGCTCTCCTCGGCCTTCTTGGCGTCGGTGTTCAACAGCGTTCCGTAGTGGGGAATCATGGCGTGAATCTTCTTTTCCCATTTCGGGAACTTCTCGGGGAAGCAACGCTTGAGCAGATCGAGCATGATGGCCACCGACACCGAGGCGCCCGGTGACGCACCCAGCAGGCCGGCGATGGTTCCGTCGGCACTGGTAACGACTTCGGTACCAAACTGCAGCACACCGCCCTTGGCGTGATCCTTCTTCATCACCTGAACCCGCTGGCCGGCCTTGATGAGGTGCCAGTCTTCGGGCTGTGCATCCGGCATGAATTGGCGAAGAGCATCGAGCTTCTTCTTGGGGCCGGCGAGTACCTCACCAATGAGGTACTTGAGCAGATCGAGGTTCGTGACGGCCACCGCGAGCATGGGGATGATGTTGTGAAACCGCACCGAGAGCGGCAAATCGAACACCGACCCGTTTTTCAAGAAGTTGGGGCTGAAGCCGGCATAGGGCCCGAACAGCAGCGATGCCTTGCCGTCGACCATTCGGGTATCAAGATGCGGAACCGACATGGGCGGTGCGCCCACGGCAGCCTTGCCGTAGACCTTGGCTTTGTGCTTGGCCACAATCTTGGGGTTGGTCGTGCGCAAAAACTCGCCCGAGACGGGGAACCCGCCAAAGCCCTCGATCTCGGGAATGCCCGACTTCTGCAGAAGCGACAGCGCGCCACCACCGGCACCCACAAAAACAAACCGTGCATCGAATGAGCCGGGCGTGTTACCCACGGCGTTACGCGTGCGGATGCGCCACGGGCCTTCGCCGCGACGGCGAATCGATTTCACATCGGTCTCCATCACCAGCTCGGCGCCGCTGCTCGTGAGCACGCTCAGTAGCTGACGCGTCAACGCACCGTAGTCAACATCCGTGCCGGAGACAATGCGCGTTGCCGCAATGGGCTCGTTGCCAACGCGACCCTTCATGATCAACGGGGACCACTCGGCGATAACCTCAGGGTCTTCGGAGTACTCGAACCCGGCAAACAGCGGCTCGTCCTTGAGCACCTCGGTGCGACGGCGCAGGTAGTCAACATTCTTCTGGCCCCACACGAACGTCATGTGCGGGATGGAGTTGATGAACGATGTGGGAGTGT
>JBIIKT010000098.1:0-4625 GCA_044233055.1 Microbacteriaceae bacterium | reverse complement strand
GCGTTGGTCTCGGGCGCGCGGGCGGGACTGGCGCTCATGCTCTCTCTTCTCCCCTGTGGTGTGGCACATAAGTTAGTTAACTGCTCGCCATACTCAACCAGACCAAACGGTCCTGGACTGCTGTTCACAGCAAAAATGTGGATAACTAGTGGAGATTCACAGGTTCGGTCATCAGGCTCTGACCCCATGCGGTGGAACAATCTGTTTGACGATCTCTTGGCGCAGCTCGATCGTGAGCTCGCCGCTGAACAGGCCGACGAGCAGCGGGACACCGCCAGAGCAGCCGTTGCCACGGTGAGTCATCGTCAGGTTCTGATTGCCCTGGCGACGGACTGCCGCGAAGCGGTGGTGATGCGCACGCGCACGCGCAGACTCACCGTGAGGGTGGACACGGTCGGGGCTGATTGGGTTGCCGTGACGGAGACCGACCCGGCAACATCCGCGGGGAGTGCCACCCACGTGATCCCGATACAGGCCATCACCGCACTCGAATTGGCTACTGGCATCAGCGTGGCAAGTGTCACGTGTGGAGAGGTGACGGAAAAGAGCGGACCACGGCTCATCGACCGGGTGGCATTTGACGTGGTGTTGCGCGACTTGGCGCGTCGGCGCCGATGGGTAGAGCTCACCACACACGACGACGTGGTGGCAGGAACTCTCGACACGGTGGGTCGTGACTGGTGTGAAGTTGCCCGACACCCGCGCCATGTTGCGCGACGACAGTCGGCGATTACCGGAAGCGTGCTGGTTCCGTTGTCGGCAGTGTGGGGCGTTCGCGTGGATTAGAGGCGTCGTCCGTCGGCAATGTCGATGACACCGGCCCACTGTGCTTCGCGCCACTTGGCGGCCGTGAACTCGTTCTCATAGCGATGAGAGACAAACTCCGCCAGGGCGCCGGTGCTGATACGCCAGGGACCTCTGCGCCCGATACGAAGCGCGGGGAGTTCGCCGGAACGGATGAGCGCGTAAATGTGGGAAACGGAGACGGCGAGGATTTCCGCCGCAGTTGCCACCGAAACGAAGGGAGAGTCGAGAGGCGAGGGCATATCTGAACACTAGGCAACCGCTCCTCGGCACATGCGAGCGGGGCTCAATCTGTGGACAACCCGGGATCCGTCTCTTCGCGGGCGGGAAAGATGCTCTGAGCGCTCATGCAGAAAAAGGAGATCCCATGAAGACATCACGCAGTTCTCTCATCAAGTTGGCCCTCGGGTTGGGCCTGATTTTGGCGTCGGTCATCGGCGTTACCGCCCTTGTCTCGTCGATGAGTAAGACGCGCGGAATGGTGCTGGCCGGCACCGACATGCCCGTGGGTCATGTCATCACCGCAGGGGACCTCATTCGAACCGACGGCTACGTGGTGGGGTCCCGCGTGGTCTTTCCCGACAGCATCGACGCGCTACTGGGCAAGGTAACGACGCGCCCGCTCGCCCTGGGTGAGGTGATCTCCGAAGCGGTGGTGACGTCGTCGTTCGATCTCGATGTGACGACCTTGGTGCTGACGGTGAACGACGGTGTGCCGGCGGCGCTCGCGCCCGGGGACACCATTGAAGTGTGGTCGGCCGGCATGCGCGATTCTCTCGGCATGGGAATGGGCTCGGGCATGGGACTGGACACCGGTGGCATGACGGATCCGGGTGCGGCGGATTCCGGGGCGGCGGATTCGAGCAGCGGCAGAGATTCAGGTATGTGGGCACCGGGGCAGCCACGCCCGTTGGCGGCCGGAGAGTTTGTTGCCCGCATCGGCGACGCCCAATCGGCGGCCCTGGGGGGTTCCAGCCAGGTGGAGGTTCTCGTGGCCAAGTCGGACGTGAGCGCCATTCTGTCGGCACAGACACGGGGGGAGGCTCTCGTGGTCTTGCCGGAGCGCAGCAGCGGCTCATGAGGGTTGTGACAAACGCGGCGACCGAAGCCGTCGAACCACACCTTGCCTCACTGATTGCGGCCGTAGATGCGGTGCCCAACGCGGAACTCATGGTGTGGGATGACGTGACGCCGGAAGCGCTCCTCGATGACGACGGTCAACCCCTCGTTGACACCGTCATCCTCCGAGGCGCACTGATTACCCCGCAGCTCCTCTCCGCTTGTGACCTCTCGGGTATCCGAATTGTGGGGGTGGCTCACACGCCTGAAGATGACAGCAATCTGGAGCGTCTCCGGCTCAGGGAGCGTGTCGCGACGCCGCTCGAGGGGGATAGCGTGAGGCGGGCGCTGGGCCTTGACGGCGCGGCGGCGTCCGAACCGTTTGCGGACGAAGCGCCAGCGGTCACATCGCTGAGAGCCGCATCGGCCCCAGCATCGACCCTCGCTTCGACCGGCCGCAACGTCGTTGTCTGGGGGCCCGTGGGGTCATCGGGTGTATCGAGTGTGGTCCTGGCGCTGGCCGGGTGCGCAACTCACGCCGGTCTGTCGACACTTGTCGTCGACGCGCATGTTTACGGCGGCGCACAGTCGGGTCTGCTGAATCTTTTCGACGAAGCACCGGGGATTGCTGCCGCGTGTCGGCTGGCCGCGCGAGACACGCTGTCTTCTGACGAACTGCGACGCGTGGCTGCCACGGTGACTCACGGGCGAGACAGCCTCGCAGTGCTCACCGGAATTCCCGAGGCTCAGCGCTGGACCGAGCTCGGCCCGGATAGCGTGCGCACCGTTCTGTCGACGGCCCGGGCTTCGTGGGACGTCTCGGTCGTGGACGTTGCTTTTTGTTTGGAGGAAGACGAAGAGATTTCGAGCGACCTTTTTGCTCCGCGTCGGAACGGTGCCACACTCGCGTGCTTGGCCGAGGCGGATGTGGTGGTGGGTGTGGCTGGTTGCGATTCGCTTTCCCTCTCGCGCTACATTCTGGCGATGCCACGCCTGCGCGAGGTTATTGGCAACACTCCCGTACTCACGGTGGTGAACCGCCTGCGGCCCAGCGCCGCGGGACTGGCCCCCGAGGCGTCGGTGCGCGAAACCCTGCAGCGCTTCGCCGGAATCGGTGATGCCTTGTGTGTGCCCGATGATGCCGATCTTCTCGACCGGGCACTGGTATCCGGCCTGCCCGCCACCTGGGTCACACAGCGGGGGCGATACGTGTCGGCCGTGCGTGCGGCTTTCGAGCGTGTGTCAGCGAGTTGGGCTGTGCCCCGCGAGGCGAGTGCCTAAGGGCTCACCGTGTGCGCCGCCACGAAGGCGAGCGATTCGGTGAGCGACGTCTGCGCGGCATCCAGATTCAAGCGGAACTGATACTCGTGGGGCAGTGCCGGCGTGTAGTCCTCCGGCCAAAAAAGTGTTGTCACATCAACCCCCAGTGACTGCAGTTTGGCGGCAAACGGCTTCGAGTTGCCCTTCGTCAGCGGGTCGGCATTACCGCCGGTGATGTAGGCCGGGGGAAAGTCCTTGGTGGCGTAGTTGATGGTGGACATCTGCGTCATCGCCGCGTTTGTGGAACTGATTTGCTCGCCCGTGTAGGCCCAGATGGTGATGTTGTCGCCCCAACCGAGCAGACCCTTGCCTCCTTCGAAGGTGCCGAGGTCGTAAACGCCACAGTTGAGAATGAGTCCGCGAATCTGGGTGGGGCCGAGAGCTGGCTCGAAATTCATCTCTGCGGCGTAAGCCGGGTTGGTGGTGAGCGCGGCAATCTGACTGGTGAGTTGCGCGCCGGCCGAGTCTCCCGCCAAGAAGATGTTGTTCGGATCGATGTTGTACTCGGCGGCGTTCGCTACCAGGAACGCGAGGGCATCGTTAATCTCGAACACGGCCTCGGGATACTTCGTCTCCGGACCGTAACCGTAGTTGAGTCCCACCACGGTGTAGCCCTTTGAGGCCAGCAATTGGTAGTAAGCGACGTTGTTGTCTTTCGAGCCCGAGATCCAGGCGCCGCCGTGGGTCCAGACAATTGTGGGCAGCGGCGAGTTGGTGGCATCGGGCCAGTACACGTCGAGCTGTGCACTTGGGGAGCCGGGGCTGTAGTCGACGTTGAACGTGGACTGAACGTTGTCGGGAGCAAACGGAGCCATGATTTTCGTCACCTTGGCGGCGCCGTTCGTAAACACCACCCGCACGATCATGGCACCGGGCCACGGCGAAACCTGAAACGCCACGATGGTTCCGATCAGTAGGGCCCCGATAGCGCCGAGCACCCACCACAGGGCGCGGTGGCGACGGTGGGCGTGGGGGCTGTGAGCAACTTTCTTCATGATGCCTAAGCCTAGGCTAGAGCCATGTCGACTTTCACGGAGATTATGTCGTCGCGGGGTGTGGGCACCGAGCGCGACGTCGACTGGCTGCACCTCTTGCTGGCCGATCTGCAGTTGCTGGCCGACCTCTCGTTCGCCGACGCAATTATCTGGGTCCCCGCAACAGACGGAAGCTTTGTCGCCGCATCACACGCACGTCCGGCCGGTGTGGCCACACTCTTCTATCGTGACTTCGTGGGCCAGAATATCAAGGCCGAGTGGCGCTCGCAGGTAACGGAAGCCTACGAAGCAGGAGTGATTGTGGACTCCACGGCACCGGCGTGGTTCGAAGAGGTGCCGACGCGGGTGCGAACAGTTCCGGTGGTTCGCCCGGTTGGCGAGGGTTCCGACGAGATTCAACAGGGCCCCATCGCCGTCGTCTCCCTGCACACCAACCTCTCGCAGATG
>JBIIKT010000097.1:0-4675 GCA_044233055.1 Microbacteriaceae bacterium | reverse complement strand
AGAATCTCTAGCTGCGCCTCGTTGTTGTGTCGAGAGCGCTCCAACAGTCGTGGCAGAGCGCCCATGTTGTGCGTGCCAAAAACCACGTCAACCCAGGGAGCTTTATCGAGAATGACGGACTGGTCCTTTTGCGCGAGGCACCCACCGACGGCAATCTGCATGCCGGGGTTCTTGCGCTTGACGCTGGCCAGATAACCGAGGTTGCCATAAAGTTTGTTGTCTGCGTTCTCACGAACGGCGCACGTGTTGAGAACGACCACGTCGGGTTGGCGATCACCTGCGCGTCGATGGTCGGGGTCATCGCTTTCACGCTCGTCCGCGATAAAGCGAACATAGCCCGCAGCCTCGAGAGAGCCGGCCAACCGCTCGGAATCGTGCACGTTCATTTGGCAGCCAAAGGTGCGCACCTCGTAGGTGCGCGCGGTCAGCACATCGTCCTGCTCCGGCGCATCGAGCGTCGTGCGGATTGCAGAATCGGGCAAGAGGGTCATGGTGCGTTAAGTCTACGAGCCGGTTGCCTCGGGATGCACCGCGATGCTCCGGCGTGACCCGGGATGCAACGCAATGAAACGAAACGCAGTGGAAGGTGCCGACGCTAGTCGATGCGGAGCGAATCCAGTCCGCTTCGGGGGAAACTCACGTTAACGTCGGAGATGCGCTCAATCTCGACGGGAGGAATGTCAACGATTCCCATGAGTGACGTGCCGCCGGAGTAGTCGATTCCGCCCATGAGACCCACGAGCGACACCGTCACACTGACCAGGGCAACAAACCCGCCCACGACACTGAGCCATACCGCGAGCCACGCGTACCACTTGCGTTGACCGCGTTTGGTGAGAGCAATTTGCGCGAAGAGGAATGAGACGAAGAACACGGGCAGGGCAATAAAGGCGCCGAACTTGTCCCAGGTGAGGGCAAGGGCAATCAGTGTGAGGACGAATGCTACCCATCCGCTGGCATTGGCACCAGGAGGGTCTTCGCCCAGGTCCCCGTTTGCGTAGCGGTAGTCATAACCGTAAGCCTCGCCCTCGCGGCCGGGTACCGGTCCGGTGCCGCGCGGATCGGTATACCCGCGGGAACGCTCATCCTGATACGGCTGACCCTGATAGGCCGGCTGACCCTGATAGGGCTGGTCTTGGTATGCGGGCTGTGCAGGATCCGACTCGGTCGGATACGGTTGCTGGCCATAGGGGTCACCGGTCTGCTGATAGCCAGCCGGATCGCTCGACGCCGCCAACGGAGAACCCGGTGGGTAGGGATTCGAGGAAGCGGGCTGGCCCTGATCTCCGCGGGAGTACTGCGGACCAGTGCTGTTTGCCATGGTAAAGATACTAACCCGGGTTGCGCAGCGCGTGGTGGACCGCCTCGCGGATGACCGTTGACGAAAAACCACGCCGTGCGAGAAATCCGTGGAGCCGGCGGCGCGCTGCCTCGTCTGTGAGGGTTCCCATTCGGGAGGCACGCGCAACGGCGAGCTCGGTTGCCTGCTCTTGTTGCGAATCATCGTCGAGGTGCGACACGGCTTCGGACGCTGTGGCGCGGTCGATACCGCGCTCCGTGAGTTTCTGCACGATCACACCACGACCTTTGCCTCCTCGGGCAACCAACTTGTCGACGAGATGGGTAGCCATGCGCAGGTCGTCGACATAACCCAGTCGATGCATGCGCTCAACCCACTCTTCGATGTCGTTCTCGGGAACATCGCGAACGGAGAGCCACGTTCGCACCTCGCGCTCCGACAGGTCACGGCGTGTGAGCGCGCGAAGCAGGGCGGTCTCGACGTCCGGCGATTCGATGTCTCGCGATCCAACGTCTAACGATTCGACGTCGTCCGTGACCACCATTTCGTCGACGTTTCCTGCCGTGGGTAACGGCTCATCAGGTGTGGCCTCATGAGGGTCCACCCACGGCAGGAACGTGACGTTGTTCACTAGGCGCTCTGAGCTACCGGTGCTGTGTCACTGGTGGCAGCATCGGCCGATGCGGCGTCAATGGGTGCCGCGTCACTGGGTGCTGCATCAATCGAAGGCAGGTCACTGGCCGCGTCGGTGGCCGCGGACTTGTCGGCCGTTGCCTTGGCCGACTTGCCAGCCGCGGCTGGGGCCGCTGTGGCGTCTGCCGTGGCCTCTTCTTTCGCAACAACGAGCTTGGCGAGAAGCTTCTGCTCGATCTCATTGGCGATGTCGGGGTTGCTGAGCAAGAAGTTACGCGAGTTCTCTTTGCCCTGACCCAGCTGTTCGCTCTCGTAGGTGTACCAGGCACCCGACTTCTTGACGATGCCCTCGTCGACACCAAAGTCGATGAGGCTGCCCTCGCGTGAGATACCTGTGCCGTAGAGAATGTCGAACTCGGCCTGCTTGAACGGCGGAGCCATCTTGTTCTTGACAACCTTGACGCGCGTGCGGTTACCCACGGCGTCGGCACCGTCTTTGAGGGTTTCGATGCGACGAATGTCGAGACGCACAGATGCGTAGAACTTGAGCGCCTTACCGCCGGAGGTGGTCTCCGGGCTGCCGAAGAACACGCCAATCTTCTCGCGAAGCTGGTTGATGAAAATCATGGTGGTGTTCGTGGTGTTCAACCCACCGGTGAGCTTGCGCAGAGCCTGCGACATGAGACGCGCCTGAAGGCCCACGTGTGTGTCGCCCATTTCGCCCTCGATCTCGGCGCGGGGCACGAGTGCGGCCACCGAGTCAACCACGATGAGGTCGATGGAGCCCGAGCGCACCAGCATGTCGGCAATCTCGAGTGCCTGTTCACCCGTGTCGGGCTGTGAGACCAGAAGTGCGTCGATGTCGACACCCAGCTTGCGCGCGTACTCGGGGTCGAGGGCGTGCTCGGCGTCGATGAAGGCGGCAATACCGCCGGCGCGCTGCGCGTTTGCAATGGCGTGCAGGGTGAGCGTGGTCTTACCCGAGGATTCGGGTCCGTAGATTTCGACGATGCGGCCACGCGGAAGCCCTCCGATGCCGAGCGCAACATCGAGCGCAATCGAGCCGGTAGGAATGACCTCAACCGGAGCGCGTTCATCGCTGCCGAGGCGCATAACGGAACCCTTGCCAAACTGGCGGTCGATCTGGGCGAGTGCTGTTTCTAGTGCTTTTTCACGGTCTGCTGCTGAAGCCATGGCCGTCTCCTTTTCTGTGTTGAGGTGGGCTCGCCTATAGGCTGCCGGGCCGCTGCTCCGCTGCCGACCGGCCGTGGCATCGGGATGATGACGTGGCGGGACGGGCGCTGCGCAGTGCTACCGACAAGGCGGATGCGCCGGCGTGATGTGACTTACCGTACGAGCAACCTCGGACGGCAAAGACCGTCAGAGATGACTCGGGGAAACTCACCACACGTGTCTGCATGTGTAGGAGATTATCATTTTTCGAATATATGTTCGAAAAGGATTCGGCGTGTCGCGAGTTAGGCGTCGTTGCGTTTGGGTTCGGGGAGCCCCACGCCGTGCCATCGATTCTCGGGCACTTCAGCGGCTCGACAAAGCGCCTCCCACACGGTGCGCGGAGGAATGCCTCGCCGCAGGGCTTCACTCGCCGAGATGTCACCCAGCTGCGCGATCACCAGATCGTCAGAAAGTATCTGACCGTACGCCTGACCAAACTCCGCACTCACGGCATACCAAAACTCGGATCGCCGCACGAGCGTGTGACCTTCTAGCGCAGCGAAGCGAAGTCGACGACGAGCTCGTCGGGTACAGTGTCGGGAACACTCACCGCGGTGATGCCCTCGAGCGATGCGAGGCGCGAACCTGCCTCGATGAGAATGCCCGAAACGGGAACCTCGAGTGCGTCGGCGATTGCCGCGAGGATCTCTGACGATGCCTCTTTCTGTCCGCGTTCTACCTCGCTGAGGTAACCCAGGGCCACACTGGCCTTGCCGGCTACCTGACGGAGCGTGTGCCCCTTTTGAAGACGAACGTCACGAAGCACATCGCCGATTTCTTGACGAACCAAAACCATGGTGACCTCCCTCTTTCGTGATTAAGACTGTTTGCGGTGATACTGCTCTTTAGAGTTCAACGATAGTGCGAACCCGTGCCTCAAATGTAAACGACAAATCTGAATTCCACATGTGAGCCTAAACGTGTCAACGTGAGAATTCTGTTTCGCATTCCCGGAACGAAGAAATTCATACCCGCGCCAAGACGTCGGAGAGTAACTCCAGGGCCGCGATTCCCGCGCGGGTGCGAACGGCGCTGCGATCACCCTCGAGGAGCAGCTCGCGATGCCAGACACCAAACGGTGCGCTCACGGCCACGAACACGAGCCCCGGGGATTTTCCGTCTTGGTCGTCGGGCCCGGCCACGCCGGTGGACGACAGACCGAAGGAGACGTCGAAACGCTCCCGCACGCCCACGGCCATCTGCTCGGCCACATCCGGATCGACGGCGCCGGAAGTTTCGAGCAGCCCAGCGTCAACACCGAGCATCGATTCCTTGGTATCGGTGGCATAGGCCACCACTCCCCCGCGAAACACGCGCGAGACGCCGGCCACGCTGGTGAGGGCCGCCATGATCAGGCCTCCCGTGAGCGACTCCGCCACCGCTACGGTGAGGTTCTTGGCCGCGAGTTCCGCGACGAGGCGATGAACGGCATCCGGATGCTCGGGCGCGCGTGACGCGTCGTCTGCGGGAGGCTGCTCGGTCACTTGCCGCCTCGGCGCTGAGCGG
>JBIIKT010000232.1:0-4702 GCA_044233055.1 Microbacteriaceae bacterium | reverse complement strand
CGCGGCAAAGGCCTATAACGGGGTCCTGACTCTTCATTTTGCGACGCCCATTACGACCTTCACCGTAACGAATCCTCGAAGCGGCTCCGGACAAAATGGCGTCGGCATTGCCGTGCGCAGTTATGCGGTGGTGTACGACACTCAGGGTGGCTCGACCGTCGCGAGTACCCCGTACCTTCCGGGCGACACCGTCAATCTCACCGTCGCCGTCCCCACGCGAAGCGGACATCGATTCACCGGTTGGTTTGCCGCCGCTTCGGGGGGTTCGCCACTGACGTCACCGCTCGGTCCACTCGGCGCGGAAGACACCACCGTGTTTGCGCAGTGGGTGCCCTTCACCATTTCTCCCGCAACGCAAACTATCTCAGGTGTTCCAGGAACGGCCATCACCCCAACGACCGCATTCACCCCCGCCGAGTTCAGCGGAACGCCAACATACTCAGTCACGGGCGACCTCCCCGACGGGCTCACTTTGGACACGACCACGGGAGTGATTTCGGGAACACCGGTGAACCCGATGGCAGCCCAGACGTTCACCATCACGGGCACATACTTGACAGAGACCGCAACCTCCACCGTGACCATTTCGGTGGCGGCTCCGAGCCTTTCTCCCGCGACGCAAACCATCACTGCTGTTCAGGGAACCGCAATCACCCCAACGGCACCTTTCACCCCTACGGGGCTTGGCGGAACGCCAACATACTCCATCTCGGATGATCTGCCCCAAGGGCTCAACCTCGACACCACCACGGGCGTGATTTCGGGAACACCTCAGGTCGAGATGGAGCCCCTGACGTACACCATCACGGCCACACACTTGACAAAAACCGCAACGTCAACAGTCACCATTTCGGTAGCGGCAGCAAGTAACAGCGGTGGTCAGGGCCTAGCCTTCACGGGAGTGTCGATGGGATTTTTTGCGAGCCTCCTTGTCGTTGTCATCGGTCTCGCATTGTTTGCCTTCTTCTCGTTCTCGGGCAAACGCCGTCTTCACTTGTTTGGGGTCGACTCTGCCGTGTCGAGCAAGCTCAACGACCTGAACGCTGCATTCGCTCGCATGGATGCCGCTCAGCGCCGGGCTCGCGCTCGGCGTCGGCGCCCGCCCACAGCCAAATAGGTACTATTTGTAGACCATTGCTCGATTTTGGGCGATACTTTGCTCATGGGCAAAAACTTGAGCCTCGGCATAAATCGCCAAGTCTTCTTGGAGGAAGTGACAAGCCATATCTTGGCTGTGTGGAACAGCTTCGATCACGCCCGTTCTGATGAACCACAAATGGGGGAGGAAGTTACCCAATGGCTCTCTCAAGACATTCCTGAAAGCGGGATCTCACCCATCACGGCCTACAAGAATGCCGCTGAGATATTAGATCAATCGACCGCTCAATCGAGGCCGAGGTTTTTGGCTTTTGTTGGCTCGAGCGGTTTAGAGGTGGGAACCGTAGCTGACCTGTTGGCATCTACGTACGACGTAAACCTTGCTACACATTCGGGAGCCGCCTCACACCTTGAGAATCAAACGAGTAAGTGGTTGGCCCAATTTGTTGGCTTTAGCAACTCTCGAGGCTTATTCACCTCAGGCGGAACAGTGAGCAACATCACGGCGCTAGCGGCAGCACGACAGCGCGTGCTTCCGGAATCTCGGATAACGGGCAACTCGGTTCCACTGGCGGTCTACTGTTCGCAAGAAGCTCACTATTCAAACAAGAGGGCGATCGAGTTATTGGGATTGGGCTCTCAATCTCTGAGATTTGTTCCCATTGATGAGCAACACCGCATGAACCCCGCTGAGCTTCTGAAATTGATCGAGAGAGATGTGGCCGAAGGTGTTACCCCGATGGCCATCATTGCCACCGCTGGTACAACGTTGACCGGTGCTGTAGATCCCTTGCGCGACATTTCTGAAATTGCTCACAAGTTCAATATCTGGATGCATGTTGACGGCGCATACGGTGCACCTGCCGCGGGAGCAGAGTCTTCACGAGATCTTTTTGATGGTCTCGATTGTGCAGACTCGCTAACGATAGACGCACACAAATGGCTCTTTGTTCCTAAGGCATGCAGCATTTTATTGGTCAAGGATTACTCCTCTTTGGCCTCGACGTTTGGCCACGAGGAAGCGTATATGCCGCACGAGGGTTTCGAGCCCAATCCTGTGGACGTAACCCTGGAGTACTCGCGGCCGCTCAGGGCGCTAAAGCTATGGCTTGGCTTCGTGACGCATGGGGCGGCTGAATTTCGATCTGCCATCGAGGAAAACATTGCACTCGCAAATTTGCTTTATGACCGGGCAGATAGCGATCATCGATTTAGAGTCCTGCCCAACAGGCCACAACTGTCGATTGTTCCCGTTCAGTATCGACCCCCGGGCATTGATGACCCAAAGCTGATCAGTGATGTCAACTCCAGGCTTTGCGACGCAATCGTGGAGGACGGACGATTTTTTCTCTCCCCCGCTGTCATCGACAACGAGATCTGGCTTCGACCGTGTTTCACAAACTTCAGGACAGAGCCCAGCGATGTTGACGCATTTTTTGATGTGATTGGTCAGCTGGAATCCAAAATCTAGCGTGGGTTGATCGACCCCTCAACGCCCTGCACAGTGATTCGTTGACACGTCGGATTATTGGTACATATGATGGACCAATGACAATCAAACGACACATCCTCGATTGATTCACGCCCTTTCCTCAGGCAATCACTCATGACTGACACCAAACCACTCATCGGCCTTACCGGTAGAAGAGGAACGGGTCGGACTATCGGTTCGCCGCAAGGTTTTGCCAGTTCAGAGCTTGAGATCTACTTCAGCGACTATTCCAAAAGGGTTCTAGAAGCGGGCGGCCTTCCCCTTCACCTGCCGATGGATGCCGAACCTCGTTCACTCATTCATCTCCTTGACGGACTGCTCGTTTCGGGCGGAGAGGATGTCACACCGAGCTTTTACTCGCAGGAACCCGGAATCACAACCGGCCCGTCTTCACGAGAGCGTGACGAATTCGAACTGGAGTTGATTGATTTAGCCGTTGCGAATGGCGTGCCGATTTTGGGCATTTGCCGGGGATCCCAGATTCTCAATGTCTACAGGGGCGGGTCACTCATTCAACACCTCGAAGAGTCCACGTACTTGCCCCACATGTCATCAGTCAGAGATCGAAGTGAACGTTCCCACCCTGTTCTTTTTGAACCAGGAAGTCTCCTGCACTCTCTGTATGGCGAGTCTCAAGACGTAAACAGTTTTCACCATCAAGCCATCGACACTCTGGGATTAGGCGTTACCGCTACGGCAAAATCGGATGACGGAGTCATTGAAGCAATTGAGTTTGACGACCACGCAGCTATTGCCGTTCAGTGGCACCCAGAGGTTTTTGCCCACGATCCCATTTTTCGTTGGCTCACCGAACAAGGCCAAAAGGTTCACCCAGACAAGCAAAGGAAACGAACATGACGTCGCACGTTGACACTTCACGGCACAGTGGCAAGGTTTGTTTTGTGACGGGAGGCGGCTCGGGAATCGGGAGGCAGACCTCGATCAGGCTGTCTCTGGAGGGAGCCTCCATCATTGTTTCGGACATCGATCTCGCGGCAGCACAAGAGACGGTGCAACTTATCGAAGGCAACGGAGGGCGAGCCCTGGCGGCGCAGGTGGATGTTCGAGACAGAAAGGCCATTCAAGCTGCGGTTAAGTCTGGCTTGGGCGCCTTTGGCGGCATTCACTTTCTTGTGAATAACGCCGGACTGGTAACGAAGCACTCACTCAAGGATCTGGATGAGGAGGCGTGGGATCTTGTTCTCGATGTCAACTTGAAGGGTCAGTGGCTCGTGGCGCAAGAAGTCTCGCAGGCCATCGCATCTTCAGGCGGAGGCGCAATCGTGAACCTGTCAACGGTGGAGGCGATGGTTGTTGTTACGAGCGGCTCCACGGCACAGCCACACTACAACGCCTCAAAAGGCGGGGTTCCCATGTTGACGAAAGCCCTCGCCGTTGAGCTTGCCTCAGAAAACATCAGGGTGAATTGTGTTGCCCCCGGACCAATCGCCACTGACTTCTTTGATCTTGAAGGCGTCATGAGTGCAGAAGCGCAAGCGTTCATGAATCAAAGACTTCTGGTTCAAAGGATCGGGCAGCCCGATGACATCGCTCGTGCGATTTCGTGGTTGCTTTCTGATGAGGCGAGTTGGATTGATGGCATTCAACTTCCCGTCGATGGAGGATGGTTGACACGATGAACACTTGGAACGTGCGCCCCGAAGACCTCGATTCCCTGGGAATCAAAACGGTGATTATTGCTAGTCCCGATATGCAGGGCAGACTCGTCGGCCGGCGAGTTCCCACTTCTGAGTTCAGTGGTGTCGTCAGCAAGGGTGTGACGATCTGCACGTGTGTGTGGTCGTGGGACATCGAACAAGGCACTGAGTTGATTGACGCAGGCAAATTTGCTCTCTGCAACACTCACAACGGCATTCCCGATGTAACCCTCATGCCCGATCTGTCAACTCTGCGAAGAGCGGCGTGGCTAGACGGTGTCGCCATCTGCTTTGCCGATCCCTATGATCCTCACACCGGCGAGGTGACCGAAATCTCGCCCCGGGTGCAACTCAAGAAAGAGCTACAGCGCTACCAAGGAACGGGGCTGGTTCCTCTGGCCAGTACGGAGCTTGAGTTTTACCTGTTTATGAACGATCCCGTTGCCTTGCGACA
>JBIIKT010000096.1:0-4769 GCA_044233055.1 Microbacteriaceae bacterium | reverse complement strand
TGATCTCGCCGAACGGTTGTCGCCTGAGCTGATTGGTGACCACCTGTACACCGGAGGCCTGCCCGACCCTGATCTTGTGATCCGCACGTCCGGCGAGCAACGGCTCAGCGACTTCATGCTCTGGCAAAGTGCCCACTCCGAGTTCTATTTTGTGGAGGCACTTTACCCCGACCTCCGCGAGGTTGACTTCTTGCGTGCCATGCGCGACTTTGGTCGTCGCGAGCGCCGTTTTGGCGGTTAGGCGCGTCGTTTTTTCGCTCAGGTAAATATCTGCCAAAGAGCCTGCGTCAGGGCGTGTCGCACGGTCCTTGGGGGCTCGGCGAGTCGTAGTTTGAAGCCATGACCCCTCAACGGAGTGGTGTGCAGACGTCGTCACCGACAACCTCGCGCCAAACGAAGGAATCATCCACTACTGCTTCGAAGGGACGCCAAGCCGAGCGCACGTTTGTGCTCGACACCTCGGTGCTTCTGTCTGATCCCACGGCGCTGTTCCGCTTTGCCGAACACAGTGTGGTGATTCCGGTCATCGTGATCAGTGAGCTCGAGAAGAAGCGCCACGATCCCGAGATTGGTTACTTCGCCCGGCAGGCGCTGCGGGCTCTGGACGACCTGCGCATCAAGCACGAGCGCCTCGACTTTCCCATCCCGCTGGAGGGTGGCGGTTCGATTCGCGTCGAGCTGAACCACTCCAACCAGTCGGTGCTTCCCTCCGGCCTGCAACTGGGAGATAACGACTCGCGTATCTTGGCGGTGGCCCTCAACCTTGCGGGCGACGGGCTCGAGGTCACGGTCGTCAGCAAAGATTTGCCGATGCGCGTCAAGGCGGCATCGATCGGCTTGTCCGCTGAGGAGTATCGCGCCGAGCTGGCCACCGACCCCAGTTGGTTGGGAACCTCAGAGGTCACACTCTCGAGCGACGACATGGCCGACCTCTACCAAACCGAGAAATTGCGCACGCGCGACGTGATCGGCTTGCCCATCAACACGGGGCTCGTGATCCACTCGGACCGAGGTTCGGCCTTGGGGCGCATCGTCGCCGATGGAGAGATTCACCTCGTGCGCGGGGACCGAGACCTCTTTGGGCTACACGGCCGATCGGCCGAACAGCGACTTGCCATCGACATGTTGCTCGACTCGCAGCTCGGCATTGTCTCGCTGGGCGGCCGGGCGGGTACCGGAAAGTCGGCTCTCGCTCTCTGCGCTGGCCTTGAGGCCGTGCTGGAACGTCAGCAGCACAAGAAGATTGTGGTCTTCCGTCCCCTGTACGCGGTGGGTGGTCAGGAACTGGGCTACTTGCCCGGCGATCAGGGCGAGAAGATGAACCCCTGGGGTCAGGCCATTTTTGACACGCTCGGCGCCCTCGTTTCACAGAACGTGATCGATGAGGTTGTGGAGCGCGGACTCCTGGAGGTCTTGCCCCTCACGCACATTCGCGGTCGCTCCCTGCACGACGCCTTCGTGATTGTGGACGAGGCCCAGAGCCTTGAGCGCAACGTCTTGCTCACCGTGCTGAGTCGCATCGGACAAAACTCTCGCGTCGTTCTCACGCACGACGTGGCGCAGCGCGACAACCTACGCGTGGGCCGTCACGACGGTGTGGCCAGCGTGATCGAAAGCCTCAAGGGGCAATCGCTCTTCGCGCACATCACACTGACCCGATCTGAGCGGTCGGCCATCGCCGCCCTGGTCACCGAGTTGCTCGAAGGAAACTAGCAAACCGCAACCTTCCCGACACGAGAGCGTTAGCCACCGTTTCGTGTCGTGTTGACATCTGTTTACCTTCTCAGCGGTGAATGGGCATGTGACCCCACCTGTCTTTCGACGCTTTGTGGCCATCGGCGACTCCCTCACGGAGGGACTGGGTGACGACCGTTTTCACTGGGACCGCCGCCATGCGGGATGGGCCGACCGCCTCGCCGCGATAGTCCACGAATCCAACCGTCGTCAGGGAGAGAACCTGGCCTACGCCAACCTGGCGGTGCGTTCGCGAAAGGTCGAACACGTCATGTCGACGCAGTTGGATTACGCGCTGGCGCTCACACCTGACCTCGTTACCGTGATGGCGGGAGGCAACGACCTGTGGCGCACAGGAATCGACTGGGTGGCCTTGCGTCGCCTCTATCGCGACGGCCTGGCCCGGTTGTGCGACTCGGGCGCCACCGTGTTGGTTGCCAACAGCATCAACCCCGTTCACGTGCGCGCTTTCGCGGCGGGACGCGGCCGGGCGGCTCGCATGACCGAGCTCATCGAGAGTGTCGCAGCCGAGATGAACTGTGGCGTTATTGATCTGTTTCGCCTCTCGGCGCTCCACGACGTGCGGTCCTGGGCGCGCGATCGGGTGCACTTCGGGCAGGGAGCGCACAGCTACGTTGCCAATCATGCGGCGGATTTGTTGGGTCTTACCGACCGCATCCTGATGCCCGAGAACGAGATGCTCGCACACGCACGTCGCACGGCGAGCGATTGGCTCATGTGGATAACGAACGACGTGGCCCCCTTCTACACGCGCGTTGCCCGGGGCACAACCGCGGGCGACAAGGTGGTGGCCAAGCGTCCTCAGCTCTCCTCAATCGACGGACACCCGTGGTCAATCGTCTCCACAAATGAATCTCGACCCGTTGGCCCAGTGTGGACGGCATCCGACGAACACGTTCTGTCTGCATCGTTGGCGGTGGCCCGATGAGTCTGCGCGTGGCAATTGTGACCGAGTCGTTTCTTCCCGCACTCAACGGCGTGACGAATTCGGTTCTTCGAGTGCTCGAGTCTCTTGAGAGCGCGGGTCACGAGGCCATGCTGATATCGCCGACCTACGCCGAGCGCTACTTCGGCAACGTCGAGTGCTTCCGCGCGCCGGCGTTGCCGTTCAAACAGTTTGCCGTGGGACTTCCTAACCTCTACCTCACGAGCACGCTGGCGCAGTTCCAGCCGGACGTGGTTCACGTCGCGAGCCCGTTCTGGTTGGGTGGCCAGGCTATCGCCGCAGCCGCCAAACTGCGTGTTCCCAGCGTTGCCGTCTACCAAACCGATGTGAGTGGGTACCTTGCCCGCTACAACATGCAGTTTGCCCGCGCCGCTGTTGACCGCATGATTGCGGCCATCCACGCGCCCGCCACCGTTACCCTGGCCCCCACGCCCGCGTCGGCGGGCTACCTCACCAAACTCGGCGTGAAAAACGTCGAGGTATGGGGGCGAGGTGTTGACCTCGAGCTCTTTCACCCCGATCGTCGCCTGACTCCCGAAGTCACGGCGATGCGGCAGATGATTGCCGGCGACAAGCGCGTCGTCGGTTTTATCGGTCGCCTCGCCGCCGAAAAGCAGGTCAACCAGTTTGAGGCACTTGTTGATCTGCCCAACACCCACTTCGTTATCGTGGGAGACGGTCCGGAGCGCGCCAACCTCGAGGCGCGATTTGCGGGCAAGCCGGTGACGTTCCTCGGTTCACTTCGCGGCGATGACCTGGCAAACGCCTACGCGATGCTCGACGTCTTCGTGCACTTTGGTGCGGAGGAAACCTTTGGGCAGACCATTCAAGAGGCGCAGGCCTCCGGAGTCCCAGTGGTCGCGCCCGCATCGGGCGGGCCGCTGTTTCTCATCCAGCCCGGAGTGAATGGTTTTCTTGGCGAACCACATCGACCGCACACGTTCCGACCTTTCGTCGAGAACCTTCTTGATGACACTCATTTGCGTGCTCGCATTGCTGAGGCTTCTCGCAGGTCCGTCCGACTAAAATCGTGGAATGCGAACAACGCCATCCTGCTTGACCACTATGACCGCGTCGTCGCTGCGGCAAAGCCGGTAGGCCTGCGTGAACGTCAATCTGCTTGATCCCGAGTCCCTCATCACGGCGATGGGTGCTTTTGCTCTCGTAGGCGTTGCCACGGTTATTTTCTTAGAGACGGCCACCATTGTCGGCTCGTTTCTTCCGGGCGATTCGGTGCTCTTCATCTTTGGCCTCGCCCTCGCCACTTATCTCGTCGACATCCCCTTCGCTCCTGCGGTTGCTCTGGTTCTGGTGGCGGCGATTGCCGGGTCACAGGTGGGTTACTGGTTCGGGCGCAAGGTGGGGCCGCGGGTATTTGCGCGCAAACGCAACTGGTTCTTCAATCCCAAAACGGTTGATCGGGCCAATGCTTTCTTCGACCACTACGGCTGGCGAGCGCTCATCCTTGCACGATTTATCCCCGTTCTCAGGGCCCTCGTTCCGCTGGTGGCCGGCATTGCTCAGATGAAGCCGAGAAAGTATCTGCTCTTCAACGTGATCGGCGGAGTACTCTGGGTTGTCGTTCTCATGAACCTGGGGTACTTCCTCGGGCGCATCGAATACGTGGAGCGCAACATCGAGTGGTTCATGCTCGGTTTTGTGATTCTCTCGTCGGCGCCGCTACCGATCGAGTTACTCATCGCACGCCGACGTCACTTGCGCAACAAGGCGGCTCAGGCCGCCAGCGCTTCCTCCGACGCCTAACCGGGGCGGGTCATCGACAGCACGTCGAGGGCCTTGTCGAGCTGGGCCAGGGTGAGGGTGGTGCCATCGACGTAGCCGAGTTCGATGGTGGCCTCGCGGATCGTGAGTCCCTTGGCCACGGCATGCTTCGCAATCTTGGCAGCAGCCTCGTATCCGATGAACTTGTTGAGGGGCGTGACAATCGACGGGCTCGACTCGGCCATGGCGCGTGCGCGCTTCACGTTGGCCTCGAGGCCATCGATGGTCTTGTCGGCCAGCACGCGACTGGAGGCTGCCAGCAGGCGGATAGACTCGAGCACGGCCG
>JBIIKT010000095.1:0-4821 GCA_044233055.1 Microbacteriaceae bacterium | reverse complement strand
CCCACGCCGAAAACATCCACCGTGGCGCCCGGCTTCTCACGAACACTCACCTCGAGTTCGTCGTAAAAGCCCAGCGCGAGGCCGAGTGTGTCAAAGCCCGGTCCGAGGTTTGCCGTGGTGGCAGGAACCCGAACCGAGACGCGGCGACCCGCGAGGTCCACTACGTGAGTCCGCCCGCGACCAGACCGAGCACATCGGCGATGGCGCTCACGTCTACCGGCACCGACGTTGGCGTGACCTCAGAGCCGTCGGCTCGACGCAGGGCCCACTGCGGGTCCTTCAATCCGTGACCGGTGACGGTGAGAACAACGATTGCGCCCTTGGGGATCTCGCCGGCATCGGACCGTTCAAGCAGTCCGGCCACCGAGATGGCGGATGCGGGCTCAACGAAGATACCCACCTCTGCCGAGAGAATTCGCTGAGCGGCCAGAATGGTGTCGTCGTCGATTGCCCCAAAGTATCCGTCGGTCTGTTCCCGAGCGGCCAACGCGAGCTCCCACGACGCGGGGTTACCGATGCGAATCGCACTGGCGAGTGTCTCCGGGCTCTTCACCACGTGACCGAGCACGATCGGCGCGGAGCCAGCGGCCTGAAAACCAAACATCCTCGGCATCTTGGTGGTGGCCCCGCGGGCAAGTTCCTCGGTGTAACCGCGCGAGTAGGCGGTGTAGTTTCCGGCGTTACCCACGGGCATGATGTGAATGTCGGGAGCGTCTTCGAGCACCTCGACAACTTCGAAGGCCGCAGTTTTCTGCCCCTCGATGCGGTCGTTGTTCACCGAATTCACGAGGTGCACCGGGTAGTTGGCTGCCAGGTCGCGGGCGATGTCGAGGCAGTCATCAAAGTTGCCCTGCACCTGAAGCAGCTGGCCGTTGTGGGCCACCGCCTGCGACAGCTTGCCCATCGAGATCTTGCCCTCGGGTACGAGCACGGCCGCGGTGATGCCCGCGTGAGCGGCGTAGGCCGCTGCCGAGGCACTCGTGTTTCCGGTTGAGGCACAGATGACTGCTTTGGCACCGTGCTCGACGGCCTTGGAGATGGCCATGGTCATGCCGCGGTCTTTGAACGAACCCGTGGGGTTCATGCCCTCGTACTTGATGAAGACCTTGGCCCCGGTGCGCGCCGAAAGCGCGGGAGCGGGGATGAGTGGCGTGCCGCCCTCGCCCAGCGTGATGACGGGCGTCTTCGAACTCACATCGAGACGATCAGCGTACTCGTGCAAGACTCCGCGCCACTGCTTGGCCATTTAGGATCCCTCAATTCTCAATACGGATGTAACCGAAGTCACTGCTTTGAGCTGTGCCAGGTCGGCAACCGTAGCGGCGAGATCGGATTCTCTGGCCCGGTGCGTTCCAATAACCAGCGTAGCCGTCTGTCCCTTCGGTGCCGCACTGCCCTCAGACGTGAAAATGCCCTGTTCCACCAGCTCGACCGAGACGCTGTGATTGGCAAAAACAGAGGCGATTAACGCGAGCACTCCGGGCTCATCGGCCACCTCGAGCGTGACGTGATAGCTCGTGGTGATAGCTGAGACCGGAAGCATGGCGAGATTTGCGTGCGTCGATTCGGCCAGACCCGGTCCGCCAATCACGTGTCGGCGGGCGGCCGAGACGAGGTCGCCCAGAACCGCGGAGGCCGTCTCGGGGCCGCCGGCACCGGCACCGTAGAACATGAGAGAGCCCGCGCCCTCCGCCTCGACAAAGACGGCGTTGTTGGCGCCGCGAACCGCTGCGAGCGGGTGAGACCGCGGAATCAGAGCGGGGTAAACGCGAACAGACACGCCGTCGGTGTCGTCGGCGGGATTCTCGAGGCGTTCGGCAATCGCCAGAAGTTTGACGGCGTATCCCGCCTTGCTTGCCAGCGCGATGACCTCGCCACTGACGCCCCGAATTCCCTCGCGGTAGACCGACGCGAGGTCGATGGTGGTGTGGAACGCGAGGCTCGCGAGGATGGCGGCCTTCTGCGCCGCGTCGAATCCGTCGACATCTGCCGTGGGATCGGCCTCGGCGTAACCGAGCTCGGTGGCCACAGCGAGTGCTTCGTCAAAGGTCGATCCTTCGGTGTCCATGCGATCGAGAATGTAGTTGGTGGTGCCGTTCACGATTCCCATGATGCGCGTCACGTTGTCGCCGGCGAGGCTGTCGCGCAGGGGGCGAATGATGGGGATAGCTCCAGCCACCGCCGCCTCATAGTAAAGCTGGGCGCCCACCTGCTCGGCGAGCGCGAAGAGCTCTGTGCCGTGATTCGCGAGAAGTGCTTTGTTTGCCGTGACCACGTCGGCCCCGGACTGGAGTGCCTGAGTAATGTAGGTGCGGGCGGGCTCGATGCCACCCATCACCTCAATCACGATGTCGGCGCTCAGGATGAGCGACTCGGCGTCGGTCGTGAGCAGGTGCGCCGGGATGGCGGGCGAGCGGGTGACCTTCACGTCGCGCACCGCCACACCAATGAGATCGATGTGTGCGCCGACGCGCGCGGCAAGTTCGTCAGAGTGGTCCAGGAGTCGACGCGCAACGTTGGCGCCCACCGTGCCGCCGCCCAACAGGGCCACTCGAAGACTGCGGTACTCAATCATGCGGGGGTCCTCTCGATTCCGGCGTCTCGGGCCAGAAGGTCGTGCTCGGTTTCTCCGCGCACAATCACGCGCGCCTGACCGTCCAGGACAGCAACCACAGCGGGTCGAGCCAGATAGTTGTAGTTGCTAGCCAGCGAAAAGCAGTAGGCGCCCGTGGCCGGAACAGCCAACACGTCGTTTACCGCCACATCACCGGGAAGGTAATCGGCATTCACCAGAATATCGCCCGACTCGCAGTGCTTGCCCGCCACGCGCACCAGAACCGGTTCGGCCGTTGATTCGCGGGAGGCAATGCGCACCGCATAGTCGGCGCCGTACAGGGCTGGTCGAGCGTTATCGCTCATGCCACCGTCGACGCTCACGTAGAGGCGTTCCGCGGTGCCGCCGGTCACATCTACCGTGACGCTCTTGGTCGTTCCCACCGTGTATAGCGTGAGTCCCGCGGTGCCGATAATCCAGCGACCGGGTTCGATGCAGATGTGCGGAACTGCTATTCCGAGGTCGTGACACGTCTCGCCGACGACACGAGCCATCTCGGCGGCGACCACCGCGATATCGGTGGGACGGTCGACCGACGTGTAGGCGATTCCAAAACCGCCGCCGAGGTTGAGTTCGGCAACGGGCCCACCGGCGAGCAGCTCGGCATGCAATCCGAGAAGGCGCCTGGCAGATTCGCTAAAGCCCCCGGCATCAAAAATCTGTGATCCGATGTGGCAGTGCAGACCCACAAACTCCAAGTTGGCGTGCGCACGGATGGCCGCCACGATGGCGGGCGCCCCTGCCAGAGAGATCCCAAATTTTTGATCTCCGTGTGCGGTCGCCAAGAACTCATGGGTGTGGGCGTACACACCGCTGTTCACTCGGAGACGCACGCGTTGCACAAGGCCCGCGGTCGCGGCGACGGCGGCCACACGTTCGACCTCCTGCGCCGAGTCCACGACAATCGTGCCCACGCGAGCCGCAATAGCGCGCTCGATCTCGGCAACCGACTTGTTGTTGCCGTGCAGGCCAATGCGATCGCCCGAAACCCCGGCGGCGAGCGCCACCGCGAGTTCTCCGCCGCTCGCAACGTCGATGCGCAAGCCGGCCGCAACCATCCAGCGCGCCACCTCGGTCGAGAGGAAGGCTTTGCTGGCGTAGTAAACGGAAACGTCGGTTCCGATGGCCGCAAATGCGTCGTTGAAGACGGCACGAATGCGCAGGGCACGTTCGCGGACCATGGCCTCGTCAATCACGTAGAGCGGGGTGCCAAAATCGCGCATCAAATCTGTCGCCGGCACGCCACCCACACACAAAACTCCCGCGCCATTGCGCGCCGCGGAATCAGACCACACGCCGGGTGACAGGCCGTTAGCGTCGGCGGGCACGTGTAGCCATTCGGGGGCAAGCGGATGAACCATCACGAGACCACTAAAAAACGTGACCGCGGTTGGCGCGTGAAGTCTTGTTCAGAAGACCTCGGAGGTTGAGCAGCGCGGGCATAAGCGACGGGCAACGCACGACGAACATGATTACTCGACGTCGCAAAGTCCAGCCCAGGTCAGCAAGAATCTGCTTGGCAACCTTGCGAAGTTCGATTTCGTAATCATGGGGTACGTGAACTCCCCGAAGCGATACCAGATCAAGAAGGAAAGATTTTGTCATTCGACCACCAATAGCGCCCCGAAACTCATCGTGGTACTCGGTCCCCGGGGGAAAGAACTCGTCCCGATACTTTCTATAGAACCGCAGACGCGAGTGCAGAAAAGTCGTCTGGCGGGACGAGTTGTCGGCATGAACCCGGTAATTCGTCACGGGACGCGGCTCAAACCGAAACGCCCAACCAGCGGAAAACATGCGAAGGAAAAGGTCATCGTCTTCGTATCCGCGAAAGCCGGTGTCGAACCCGCCAGTGTCCCTGAATGCCCGCGTGCGCATGAGCGTGGCTGATGGCAGCATCATCAAGTCTTGGGACAACATTGAGAAAATGCTGCTTTCCGGAACGACGTAACCCGTTCCGTCGAGGTAACCCCGGCGCACCATCTTGCCGTCAATATCAATCTGGCAGAAATCGGAGTAAACCCAACCGAGGTCGGACTGCTTGTCTAAACTTTCCAGGAGTACTTCGATATGATTCACGGGCCACGTGTCATCCTGGTCAATGAACGCGAGAAATTCCGTTTTTGCGAGCGAGGCACCGAAATTTCGCGCAGACCCCTGCCCGCCGTTCTCTTTGTCGACGAGGGTGATCTTTACCGGACCTCGAT
>JBIIKT010000094.1:0-4843 GCA_044233055.1 Microbacteriaceae bacterium | reverse complement strand
CCTCCGCGGTGAATCTCTCAGGTAGCGCAGACAGAGGGGGAGTTCACGTTTCGTAACAGATAATGGTGGATTCCTTGGGAATTACTTCGCGGCAGACGCCGCTTCACAGCCTGCATGAGGCTCTCGGTGCATCGTTCACCGACTTTGCCGGATGGCAGATGCCGGTGCGCTACACGAGCGACCTCGCAGAGCATCACGCCGTGCGCGCTACCGCGGGTCTGTTTGATGTCTCGCACATGGCGGAGTTCGAGGTCTCCGGCCCACAGGTGGGCGCCTTTCTTGACTTCGCCGTGTCGGCGTGGCTTTCACCCATCGAACTGGGCCAGGCCAAGTATTCGCTCCTGCTCAACGAGGACGGCGGGGTGATCGACGACCTGATCGTCTATCGCACCGGTCCGTTCCAATACTTTGTGGTGGCCAACGCGGGCAATCGGGAGCCCGCGTGGGCGGCGCTCAAGGAGCGTTCGGTCGACTTTGACGTTGAACTGCACGATGTGAGCGATCAGACCGCCCTGCTCGCACTGCAGGGGCCCAAGTCCTATGACACGCTCATGCGCGTCTTTGGCCTTGAGGTGGGCACGACGCCGTTGGCCGACCTCAAGTACTACCGGGCCATACCCGCGCGATTCGAGGGCGAGCCGGTGCTGATCGGTCGCACGGGGTACACCGGCGAAGACGGCTTTGAGTTGTTCATCGATGTCAGTCACGCGGTACCGCTGTGGCAGGCGCTGATGAACGCCGGCGGCCCCCTCGGGCTCGTGCCCGCGGGCCTTGCCTGTCGTGACACCCTGCGCCTCGAGGCCGGGATGCCTCTCTACGGTCACGAACTTAATGCCACCACGCTTCCGGTTCAGGCGGGTCTCGGCCGTGCCGCGTCACTGGTCAAGGGAAACTTCGTGGGGCGTGACGCTGTTGTGGAGGGGCCCGGATTCGGTGCTCCCGTGCTGGTGGGCCTCATTGGCGATGGCCGCCGCGCACCCCGCGCCGACTACCGCATTTTCGTCGGCGACGTTCCCGTTGGCGTGGTCACTTCGGGCGCTCTGTCGCCGACGCTCGGGTATCCCATCGCCATGGCGTTCGTGGATCCCGACTATGCCGAATCCGGCCAGGGTCTCGAGGTAGACGTGCGCGGCACGCGTCTTCCCGTCGTTGTTGCCGACCTTCCCTTCTACCAACGAAAGAAGAACTAACCATGTCTCTACCAAACGATCTGGGTTACACGGCTGAACACGAGTGGCTGCGCATGGATGGCGATGAGGCCACAGTGGGAATTACCGCCTACGCCGCCGAAAAGCTGGGCGATGTGGTCTACGTCGACCTGCCCAAAGTGGGTCAGAAGGTGACTGCCGGCAGTGTGGTGGGAGAGATCGAGTCGACCAAGTCGGTGGGCGAGTTGTTCGCGCCCGCGACGGGCACGGTCACGGCCACTAACGACTCCGTTGTTGCGTCGCCCGAACTTGTGAACCACGACGCCTTTGGTCAGGGGTGGCTCATCAAGATGACCATCGATGAAGCCCCCGCACTCCTTACGGCTGACGAGTACGCAGCCCTCACGGGCGAGTAGAACGGTGGCACGCCCCTTCGCCGAGCGCCACGTCGGCATCACTGACGATGCCGAGCAGGTCATGTTGAAGACGGTCGGTTTTGCGAGCCGCGACGATCTGATGCGCGCCGCGGTTCCGCGAAGTATTGCCGTCGAAGGCTTTCGTTCCGCCGCAGACTCGCTATTGCCCGATCCGCTCACCGAGGCCGAGGCGCTGGCACAGCTTCGCGAACTCGCGTCGGCCAACCGGGTGCGCCGCTCGTTCATCGGCCAGGGGTACTACGGCACGTTCACGCCCACGGTCATTGCTCGAAACGTTCTGGAGAACCCGAGCTGGTACACCGCCTACACGCCGTATCAGCCTGAGATTTCGCAGGGACGGCTTGAGGCGCTCATCAACTTTCAAACCATGGTCACAGACCTCACCGGTCTCGACATTTCCAACGCCTCCATGCTGGACGAATCAACCGCAGCCGTCGAGGCAATGCTCCTGGCGCGTCGGGCATCCACATCGACGTCGAACCGATTCGTGGTTGATGCCGATGTCTTGCCGCAGACCCTCTCACTTCTGAAAGGCCGGGCCGAACCCCTCGACATTGAGATTGCCGTGGTGGATCTTGCCGACGGCGAGGTGCTTCCCGAGGGCTTCGGATTGATCATTCAGTACCCGGGCGTCTCCGGCCGAGTCTGGAATCCCGCCGCAGTGATTGCCGCGGCAAAGACCGCGGACATGACCGTCGTGGTGGCCACTGACCTGCTGGCGCTGACGCTGTTGACCTCACCGGGAGAACTGGGCGCCGACGTGGCGGTGGGAACGAGTCAGCGGTTTGGCATTCCGCTGGGCTTCGGTGGCCCGCACGCCGGTTTCTTGGCCGTGCGTTCCGGTCTCGAAAGGACCATGCCGGGTCGTCTCGTGGGAGTCAGTCGCGATGCCAATGGTGAGCCAGCTTACCGACTCACCCTGCAGGCGCGCGAACAGCACATCCGTCGCGAAAAAGCCACGTCAAACATCTGCACTGCGCAGGTGTTGCTCGCGGTCATGGCGGGCATGTACGCGGTGTATCACGGCCCCGACGGGTTGCGCGACGTCGCCCGCAACGTGCACAGCCGGGCCACCCGCTTGGCCGCGGGTCTTGCCACCGGTGGTCATTCGCCGACCCACGCCTCCTTCTTCGACACGGTGACCTTTGCGTCCGCGGATGCGACTTCCCTCGAGGCTCGGGCCGCCGAGGCCGGTTACCTGCTGCGCCGCAACGGTGATCAGATTTCGATCTCGGTCGACGAGACCACCACGGATGCCGAAGTTGACGAACTGCTTGCACTTCTCGGCGGAAAGCCCGCCTCGGCCACAGAATCCGGTCTTCCGGCGGATCTTGTTCGCACGAGCGAGTTCCTCACGCACGAGGTGTTCAACTCGCATAGGTCGGAAACCAGCATGATGCGCTATCTCAAGCGCCTTGCCGACTACGACTATGCGCTCGACCGCGGCATGATTCCGCTGGGCTCCTGCACCATGAAATTGAACTCGGCCACCGAGATGGCTGCCGTGAGTTGGCCGGAGTTCTCCGGTCTACACCCGTTCGCACCGACTGAGGATGCCCAGGGCTACGACCGACTCGTGCGCGACCTCGAAGCGTGGTTAATCGAGGTGACAGGATACGACTCCGTTTCGCTGCAGCCCAACGCTGGCAGTCAGGGCGAGCTCGCGGGTCTTCTCGCCATTCGCGCCTATCACGTGGCCAACGGCGAGGCCCAGCGCACGGTCTGCGTTGTTCCCTCGAGCGCACACGGCACAAATGCCGCCAGTGCCATCCTCGCTGGTATGCGCGTGGTGGTGGTGGGTTGTGACGAACTCGGCAATATTGACCTGGCCGACCTGAGCCAGAAGATTGCCGAGGCGGGGAACGAACTGGCCGCCCTCATGATTACGTATCCCTCGACCCACGGTGTCTACGAGCACGAGATCCTCAAGGTCACGCGCGCCGTGCACGACGCCGGCGGGCAGGTCTACGTCGACGGCGCCAACATGAACGCCATGACCGGTTTTGCTCGCTATGGCGACCTCGGTGGCGATGTGTCGCACCTCAACCTGCACAAGACCTTCTGCATTCCGCACGGTGGCGGCGGTCCGGGCGTCGGACCGGTGGGCGCCAAGGCGCACCTGGCGCCTTACCTCCCCGGTCACGGCGGTACCGCCATGAAGGGCCGCACCCTGCTGACAGACCAGGGCCTCGGCACGGTGGATCACGGGGGCCCACAGATTTCGGCCACCCCGTTCGGCAGCCCCAGTATTCTTCCCATCTCGTGGGCGTACGTGCGCATGATGGGCGCCGAGGGCCTGCGCCACGCAACAGCTACGGCTGTTCTGTCGGCTAATTACATCGCGCGCCGTCTGGCCGATTACTACCCGGTGCTCTACACGGGCGAAAACGGTCTCATCGCTCACGAGTGCATTCTCGATCTTCGACCACTTACCGAGCGCACCGGGGTGACCGTGGATGACGTGGCTAAGCGGCTTATCGACTACGGCTTCCACGCGCCCACCATGAGCTTTCCGGTTGCCGGCACCCTCATGGTCGAGCCCACGGAGAGTGAGGACCTCACCGAAATCGACCGCTTCATCGACGCAATGATCGCTATTCGTCTCGAGGCGGATGCCGTGGCTTCAGGCACGTGGCCGGCCGATAACAACCCGCTCGTCAACGCCCCGCACACGGCCGCCGACCTCACGGGGGAGTGGGAGCGACCCTATGCGCGCACTCTGGCTGTCTACCCGTTTGCCCAGGGCGCCTCAGATGTCACAAGCCTCACGCTCATCCGTTCCAAGTTCTGGCCACCCGTGCGCCGAGTGGACAACGCTTTCGGCGATCGCAACCTGGTGTGCTCATGCCCGCCGCCGGAGGCGTTCGCGGGACAGTAGACCTCTGCGGTGGGCTACTTGTCGGCCGAGTAGAGCGAGCGCATGAGGTCTGCCATGTCGATGTCGAGTGCGCCGGCAATGCGGTACCACGACTCAACCGAGCCGTTCGACTGGCCGTTCTCAATAGAAATGAGGGTACGACGACTCACGCCGGTCTTTTCAGCCAGCGCGTCGTAGGTGAGTCCTGCGTCACTGCGGCGACGACGAAACTCCGATCTCAGGGCGCCAAAATTCGGCACCGCCGAGTGGCGGTGTGGGGGCATACACCCTACGAAACCACGGCAACCTGTGTTTGTCAGTAACGAAGTCTGCACTTTGGGCGAGTTTCATGCTCGAGCGAAGGTAACTGACGTGACTTCTGAGAGTCCCTTCATAGGGGA
>JBIIKT010000093.1:0-4860 GCA_044233055.1 Microbacteriaceae bacterium | reverse complement strand
TGAACTGGGGCGAGCCCACCTTGTTGAACACGATGAGACACATCACCAGCGCAAGAGACAGCGGGGCGAGCACGCGAATGACCGGCGAACCGCGACGCAACCGAATCCAGCCCAGGGCCAACACAGCCAGCACCGCAACGGCGAGCGCGATGTTGCTGGCCGCTCCGGCAATGTCGACACCGTCGCCCGAGACCTGAAAGGTCAGCAGGTCTTGCGAGTAATAGATGCCGTAGCCGGGAACCTGTAGCACGCTAAGCCAGACGAACGGGGTGGCCAGTGGAGACTCAATCTGGATTCCGCGACTCGTCTGCTGCGTGAGGAACGAGAGGAGATGTGCTCCTCCGCCAAACAGCAGGGTCACCACCACAATGGCAGCGGAGGTCAACGCCGCAGAGATGACGATGGTCCAGCGCCGGCGCATGACGGCAACCGCTGCGAGAAGAAGCGCTGCGGGCCACACCTTGATCCACGTTGCGAGGGTGAGCAGCACAGCGGCAAGTCGCGGACGTGTGAGCAGGAACATCAGTCCCATGACAGCCAGCGGTGCGACGACCGAATCCAAGCGACCCAGGGTGATGGGCCCGAGGCACACGATGAACGCAATCCACCACCAGGCGGCCCGCACGCGTCTAGCCGGGCGTCGCCAGCCACACACGAGGAAGTAGAACGCCAGCGCATCGAGCAGTGACACCATGACCAGCCAGTTTTGCGGATACGTGACCATGCCGGGCAGTGACGCCAGAAGCAGAGGGAGGAGCGCGGCGACCGGGTAGACCCACGGTTCCGTGACTCCCGGAATGTCTTGTCCGGCGAGTACCTGGGACACCCAACGCCAGTAAATGCCGTTGACATCACCGAGGGGTTGGTTGGCAGCCGAAAAGTTGAGCCACGCCGTCCAGACGTGCACGGCGGCGAACGCCAGCCACAGGGTTGCCGGGTGAACAAACCAGCGCTGTCCAGACCTGTCAGAGAGTTTGCGAGTCACCACGATCCTCAAGAATATCGGCGATGACCGCTCCCAGATGCGCGGCGATGTCCGACGCCCCGAAGGGGCCACCGGCGCCGGCCCTCACTGCGGCGAGGCCGTGGAGAAGAACTGCCGTGGCAGCGAGCTCGGCCGCGTGGGCTGGGTGTTCGCTCAGGTCGTCGGCGTGAGTCGCGAGCAGTGCCCCCATGATTCCGGCAAGCACATCCCCCGTTCCGGCGGTGGCCAGCCACGTCGTGGGAGCCGTGAGCCGGCGGGTGAAGCGTTTCCCGTCCCGCTCAGGTGACACAACGAGGGTGGTGTGGCCCTTCAACACGACAATCACGCTTCGCTGGTCGGCGAGCGTGGCCGCGGCGCGCATCGGATCCGCGTCGACCTCTTCGCGCGTCTTTTCCAGAAGGCGCGCACACTCTGCCTGGTGGGGCGTGACAACCGTGATGCCAGCGGCGAGTCCTGCCAGCGGTAACGCTCCCGCGTCGATCACCACGGGCTGCCCGGAGTCGAGTGCCCGCTGCACGAGTGACGTTTGCGAGCCCGCCGAAATCCACTCGGTGCCCGAACCGATCAGCCACGCCTGCACCCGGCCGTCAACCGTTACGGTCTCCGGGCGGCGGTGCATCACCTGCCCCGCCACCACCGGGTCACCCATAAAGCGCACCATACCGACCCCCGTCGCGCACGCGGCATCCACCCCGAGCACGGCGGCACCCGGAAAAGAGGTGCTTCCCGTGATGACTCCTAAGACACCGTGGCCATACTTGTCGTCAGCCTCGGCGGGCACACGAATAAACCGCGCTGCGTCGGCAACCGTCCACTCGGGCATCACCTCGCCAATGTCGCCCAACCCCGCCATAGGTCACACGATAGTTTGTTTCTATGACCCAGCCCGCCCTGTTTGAGCCGCTCACCGTTCGCGGCACCACCTTCCGCAACCGGATTTGGGTGCCGGCGATGTGTCAGTACTCCGTGACCGAACGTGACGGCATCCCCACCGACTGGCACCTGGTTCACCTGGGCGCTCTCGCTCGCGGTGGCGCCGCGCTCGTTATTGCTGAGGCAACGGCCGTCGTTCCCGAGGGGCGCATTTCGGCGCACGACACCGGCATCTGGAACGATGCGCAGCGCGACGCGTGGCAACGGATCGCGTCGTTCATTCGCAGCCAGGGGGCTGTGCCGGGAATCCAGCTCGCCCACGCTGGCCGCAAAGGATCGATCTACCCCGATTGGGGAGACCCGATGTCGGGAAAGGGAACCGCGCCGGTGAGTGCCGGTGGCTGGCCCACGGTGGCGCCAAGTCCCCTCGCCTTTGAGGGGTACGACGACACGACGGAAATGACGGTCGAACAGATTGATGCGCTCGTAGACGCGTGGGCAACGGCAGCGGCTCGCGCCGTGGCAGCCGGCTTCGAGGTGCTCGAGATCCACGCGGCACACGGTTACCTGCTGCACGAGTTTCTCTCGCCCAAAAGCAACGCCCGCAGCGATGAATACGGTGGAGCCCTCGAGAATCGAGCCCGTGTGGTGCTGCGCATCGTCTCGGCGGTCCGCGCTGCCGTGGGCGAAAACACGGTTGTGTTCGTTCGCTTTTCTGCGACCGACTGGGTCCCCGATGGTTTCAACGAAGAAGAGTGCTCTATCGTGGCCGACTGGTGTCAGCGCGCCGGTGCCGATGTCTTTGACATATCCAGCGGGGGCAACATCGTCGGCGTGACAATTCCCCTGTCGCCGGGTTACCAAGTTCCGCTCGCCGAGTACGTGCGGTCTCACGGACACGTGTTGGCTTCTGCCGTCGGCTTGATAACCACACCCGAGCAGGCCAACGCCATCGTGGCCGAGGGAAGGGCGGATGCTGTGATGCTGGGGCGCGAACACCTTCGCGACCCCCACTTCGCGCTGCACGCAGCCGTGGCCCTCGGCGCCGAGATCGACTACTGGCCCAGCCAGTACCTTCGAGCCAGGCCCAAGCCCAGGCCCTAACCCGAGTTCGTCTGACCGTTCGGATCGTCGCGCGCGGGGCTGTTAGCGCCGCGTGGCGTCGTCCACTTGGCCGATGAGCTCTTCCAAGATGTCCTCGAGAAAGACCATGCCGGTGGTGCGGCCACGAGTATCAACCACACGAGCCAAGTGCACGCCCGAGCGTTGGAGCAGCGCCAGGGCGTCTTCGAGATCCAGCGTGGTCGTGACCGTCTCGAGGCGCCGCATGCGCTTGGCCTGAAGTTTCCCGGTCTCGGTGCCCTCGCCGTCACCGTCGTCCGTGAGCACGTCCTTGAGGTGAACGTAACCCACGGGCTCGCCCGCGACATCAACAATCGGGTATCGCGAGAATCCGTGCGTGGTCACCGCCTTTTCGAGGTCCGCCACCGTTGCCGTCTCGGGCAAAGTCACCACGTCGCTCAGCGGCACCGCGATGTCACGCGCCTTTTTCGCGGTGAACTCAACGACCGCGCTCACCGCACCGGAGGAGTCGTCAAGGGTGCCTTCCCGCGTCGAGTGGCTCACGATACTGGCCACCTGGTCGAGGGTGAAGGTACTCAGGGCTTCGTCCCGCGGAGTCACCCGGCACAAGCGCAGGATGCCGTTCGCCGTGGCATTGAGCGCGATGATCACCGGACGCACCACTGAGGCCACCGCCACCAGAGGCGGGGCCAACAGGAGGACGGCGCGTTCGGGCATAGCGAACGAGGCGTTCTTGGGCACCATTTCGCCAAAGACAACGTGCAGGAATGTTACGACGATGAGGGCAACAAAGAAGCCGAGCGTGGAGATGACACTCTCCGACCAGCCGGTAGCCACCAGCCAGTCGGCAATCAGGTATTTGATGCTCGGCTCCGCCACGTTGAGAATCAGCAGAGAACACACCGTGATACCCAGCTGGCAGGTGGCCAGCATGAGCGAGACGTGTTCAATGGCCCACAGCGCGGTGCGTGCGCCCGGTTTACCGGCGGCGGCCATGGGTTCTATTTGCGAACGCTTGGCCGAGATCACGGCGAACTCTGCGGCCACAAAGAACGCGTTAATCACGAGCAACAGGGCTAGCCACACAAATCCCACCCAATTCACGAGGCATCACCACCCTCGGGTGCTGCGTCCGGCGTGAAGCGCAACCGGTCGATGCGCCGACCGTCCATGCGCACCACGCGAAGAATTCCGCCCGAGCACGCCACCTCGTCATTGACCTTCGGGAGTTCTCCAAGTTCGCTCATCACAAATCCGGCGACGGTCTCATAGTCGGGGTTTTCGGGAACAGTAATGCCCGTGCGGTCGATCAGTTCGTCGGGACGCAGGTTGGCGGGGAACGTGATCGTCTCGCCCGAGCGCACCACACCGGCCGCCGTGCGGTCGTGTTCGTCGGCGACCTCGCCAATCAACTCTTCCACCACGTCTTCCAGCGTGGTGATTCCAGCCGTACCGCCGTACTCGTCAATCACGACAGCCATCTGGTACCCCTTGACGCGCAACTCGGCCAGCAGATTGTCGAGGGTCATGGTCTCGGGAACGCGCAGGGGCTCCGTCATGATTGCGGAGACGGGAACCTCCGCGCGGCGCTCGCGAGGGACCGACATCGCGTACTTGACGTGCACCACACCAAGCAGGTCGTCGAGATCGTCGCCCACCACGGGGAACCTGGAAAAACCGGTCCGACGCGCAGATTCAAGTACGGCAAGAACGGGATCGTCCGCCGCGACGTCAACCACGCGGGGCCGTGGCGTCATCACATCGGCCGCGGTGCGCTCACTAAATCGCAGCGTCTTGCTGAGCAGCGTGGCCGTGTCCTTTTCCAAGAATCCCGCGCGCGCCGAGTGAAGCACCAGTGCCGACAGCTCTTCGGGCGTTCGCGCCGACGACAGTTCCTCGACCGGCGTCACGCCAAACAG
>JBIIKT010000092.1:0-4871 GCA_044233055.1 Microbacteriaceae bacterium | reverse complement strand
CCCGAGGTATCCTGTGAGAATCTTTGTGCCCATGGTGACCACCGCGAGGATGGCGGCGGGTAGCAACGAACCGGGAATGTCGGTGGAATCTGTCGTCAGGCCAAAGACGAGGAAGAAGAACGCGGCAAAGAGGTCTCGCACGGGGCGCAGGTACTTCTGTGCCATCTTGGCAACCTCGCCCGAGATGGCGATTCCCACGAGGAAGGCGCCCACGGCACTCGACACCTGAACCATTGCGGCGAGGCCGGCAACCAACATCGCGAGGCCTAAGACTCCAATCACAAGGGACTCGATGTGGGTCGACGAGAAAAAGCGTGAGATGCGCTTGCCAAATCTGAGTGCCACGAGGAGCACCACGAACACGGAGCCCACGGCAATGGCCACGGTAATGGCGCCCTGCGCGATGCTGGCACCAATCACGACGGCGGAGAGGATGGGCAGGTAGAAGGCCATGGCCAGGTCTTCGATCACGAGAACCGCCAACACGGTGGGTGTTTCGCGGTTACCCACGCGACCTAGGTCGGTGAGCACCTTAGACACCACGCCCGAGGAAGAAACCCAGGTGACCCCTCCCATAACGAGGGCCCCCAGGGGCCCCCATCCCATGATGAGACCGAAGGCCGCCCCGGGGACGGCGTTGAGCAGGGCATCCCACACGCCGACGGGCGCCGAGGACTTGAGGTTGCTCACGAGTTCTCGCGGGGAGAACTCGAGCCCGAGCATCAAAAGCAGCAGCACCACGCCAATCTCTGAACCCGTCTTCAAGAACGGCATGCTCGCCTCTAGCGACAAGAAACCGCCCACGCCAAAGAGCAGCCCAATGGTCATGTAAAGCGGGATGGGTGACTGCCCGAGCCGGTTCGCTAGGCGACTAGCGAGGCTCATGATGAGCAGAAGTGCACCCACCTCGATGAGGATGATTGTTATTTCATGCATGGTCTCGGCGACGATTATCTAGACCGCGGTGTGTGCCAGCAGGGCCTCGAGCTTGTCGAGGCCGGTGCGTGTTCCCACAGCAACGAAGATGTCGTCCTGGCGAAGAATCTCTCCGGCTTCGGGAGAGGGAATCACTTTGTCGCCACGCAGAATGGCCACAATCGATACCCCCGTCTTCGTGCGAGCCTGAGTGTCGCCCAGCGTGAGGTCCAGATACCGCGAGTCGGTGGGCAGAACAAGTTGATCGGTATAGAGGCCGAGAGCCCCGGAACCGAAGTCGGTGATTTGGCTCAGTAGTGCCGTGTGACCGAGTAGGTCGGAGAGGGCATCCGACTCGTCGTCGTCAAGCTCGATGAAGTCCAACACGGTATCGGGATCTTCCGGATCGTAGAGGGCCAGCTCTCGGCGACCGTCGCGATAGTTGAGCACGCCCACGTGCCGGCCGTGTTTCGTGACCATGTCGTGACGGATTCCCACCCCAGGTAGGTCGATTTTTTCTATGCGCACACCCATGCCTTTACGCTACCCCGCGTCGCCTAGTTTTACTCTCAGGTTCTAGAGTTGACCCATGGCACGAAAGACTTCGCACCCCACGCGCGAACGACTCATTGACACCATGACCGGTCTGCTCGATGAGAAGGCGCCCGAGGCGATCATTGTCGATGAGGTATTGGCTGTCAGCGGGATTTCTAAGGGTTCCCTCTACCACCACTTCGAAGACTTCAGTGACCTCCTCGAGATGGCCTATCTGCGTCGCTTCGCGGCCTTCGTCGATGCCTCCAGCGCGTCAATTGCCGAGGTCATTGCCACGTCTACCAGCCGCGACGAAATGCTCACCCGATTGCGTGAGATTACTCGGCGCACGCAGTCGCCGGAGCTCGCCAGTGTTCGTCTCGAACGTGTCCGTGCCATCATGCTCGCCGGCGGCAACGAACGTTTTCGCGTGCGCCTTGCGGTTGAGCAACAACGCCTCACCGACGCCCTTGCCGACTTGGTTCGCGAGTCTCAGGCCAAAGGGTGGTTCAGTTCAGACTTCCCCCCGCACGTCGTCGCCGTTTTTGTTCAGGCGTACACGTTGGGGCGAGTTCTAGACGAGATCGCTGAAAATCCCGTTGACAATGAGCAGTGGGTGGCGTTCATTGATCACGTGCTCGCCGCTTCGCTCTAGGCCCAGCCGAGCTTGTCCAGTTGTTCGTCGGAGAGCCCGTAATAGTGTGCGATTTCGTGCACGAGCGTGATGTGCACCTGCTCGCGCAATTCGTCCATCGTGGCGCACGCATCGAGCAGCGCTAACCGATAGAGCACGATGCGATCGGGGAGCTCGCCAAATCCATACTGTGAGCGTTCGGTGAGCGAGATGCCGTCGTAGAGGCCCAGCAGACCCATGTCGTTGTCCGCCGAGATGTCTTCGACGACGAAGATTACGTTATCGAGGTGCGCAACGATTTCGTCGGCGAGGGCATCAAGCTCCTCCGTGACGAGTTCGTCAAAACTCTCTGCTGAGAGTTCGAGGGGCACGACTGTTAGCGGTTTCGCTGGTGTTCGAGGTCATCGCGGCGGAATGCGCGAATGCCGTCCTTGGGTTCGTAAGCCCAGATCAGAAAAGCTTCGCGAATCTGGTCGAGGATACGACCGGTGTCCCCGCGCTCCAAGCTCGACGCGTTGCGAAGGGCGGTGAAGCGGCCACTCAGCCAGTCGGCGGCCTCCGCGGCGCCTTCGCGGTTGAGCAGGCGAACCCGCATGTCGATGCCGATGGCTGCACGATCGGCCAGTTGCTTGCCCTCCGGACTCAGGCTGGCGTAGAGCGATGCATCGATGCCCACGTTCATGACAGCCGGGGCGAGGCTGTTGAGTTCATTCTCGATGGCATCTTTTCGGCGACGGCGTGCAATTGATGAGAGCGTCACGCCCACCACGATGGCAATGATAATTGAGCCGATGATGACCCCCACCGCCACAACTATTCCGAGGTTTGCGGTTTCAGTGAGCCAGCTGGTGAATGAGTCGAGGGCGTCCATGACTACATTGTGGCACTGGATACGCGTACATTTAGGAACATCATGATGTCTTTTGTTCTTGGTGGTGGGTGCTTTTGGTGCCTCGACGCCGCGTATCGAGTGCTTTCCGGTGTAACTGATGTCGTTTCGGGGTACTGCGGCGGCCAAACTGATCACCCCACCTACGACCAGGTGTGCAGCGGCCAGACGGGTCATGCCGAGGTGGTGCGCGTTGTTTTCGACGATGCGGTGATTCCGGCCGACGTAATTCTTGACGCGTTCTTCACCATGCACGACCCTCGCCAACTTAACCGTCAGGGCAATGACGTGGGCACGCAGTATCGCAGCGCGATGTACTTTGTGGACGATGCCCAGCGGGTGATGTTTGAGCAAGCGCGCGCCCGCGCCGAAGATACCTGGGGCGGGGGAGTGGTCACCACAATCGAGCCGCTGGGCGAGTTCTACGACGCCGAGGAATACCACCAAGATTTTTTTGCCAAGAACCCCGGGCAAGGTTACTGCCTGGCCGTGGCTGTTCCCAAGGTGGCCAAGGTCCGGGCGGGGTTCGCGACGTATCTCGCCTAGGTTTTTCGCAACATCCCTCCACAGGCCGGTCGCTGACGACTGGTTCCTCGATTTCGTGAAGCGGGATGAGGCTCGGCATCTCACGGCTCACACTGAGGGCGTTCATTAGCCATCAGTAGGGAGCAATAATGTCTGACACCATTTCGGTCACGGGTCTCGTGGCCACCACGCCTCGACACATCACCACAAGCGAGGGGCTGGCCATCACCTCATTTCGGCTCGCGTCGAGCCAGCGCCGTTACGACCGCACGCAGCAGCGTTGGATTGATGCCGACACCAATTGGTACACCGTGTCGTGTTTTCGAGGCCTGGCCAGTAACGCCGCCGGTTCGGTGGTCAAGGGAGACCGAATCATGGTTTCCGGACGACTCAAGATCCGCGACTGGGAGAACACCGATCGCTCGGGCACCACGGTAGAAATTGAAGCCGACAACCTCGGACACGACCTGTTCTGGGGAACCAGCACATTCACGCGCACCCTCACATCGGGAGCCGATGAGTCGGTCAGTGCTGGCTCTGAGAACACAGAGTTTGCCGATGGTGCAAGCGGCGACGGGTGGGTAGCGGTCTCGGCCTAGCGTCTCGGTGAATCTCGCCAGCCGTTCGGGCCGGCTCACGTAACCGGGCTGAGCAACCTGTGCGTGCGGAATCGGTATCCTCACAGGTTGCTCAGCCGGTTCGCTCTAGACTGAGGCAGTACTTTTTTCCCACGTAAGAGGAACCTATGAAGCTTTTCGCAACTGTCACCGCACTCGCCTGTACCGCGGTGTTGTTGTCCGGTTGTGCGATTCTTGGCTTCCCCGGCGAATCAGGTTCATCAAACGGGTCTGCGACCAACGGACCCAGCACCAGTGCACCAGAGGTGCGCCCCACGCCCTCCGGCCCCAAGCCCAATTTTCTCCCGGCCGTCGATCCCGAATCTGCGCAGGCGAACCAGCGCCTTTTTGTCATTCTGCTCGAGCAGGGTCTTGTGACCGAGGGAATATCGGCCAGTCCAGCGGCCACTGCTGAGCGACTTCGGGCGTCTGGCTTTGACCCCGCGAGCATTGAGTGGACAGAGGGATCGACGGCTATTGGCCTCCTCTCCGACACCGTCTTCGTTTCTGCGCAGGTAGCCGGCGAATGTCTCGTCGGTCAGTACGGCGTATCGATCGAGACAATCGCTGTAGCGGTCTTGCCCGCATTGCCTGCCGGTGGGTGCCTCGTCGGGACGGGCATCAATCGCTTCTAGACTTAGCTCATGGCTGAGTTCATTTACACGATGGTGCGCGCCCGCAAAGCGGTGGGCGACAAGGTGATTCTCGACGATGTGACAATGTCGTTTTTCCCGGGGGCCAAGATTGGCGTGGTCGG
>JBIIKT010000091.1:0-4891 GCA_044233055.1 Microbacteriaceae bacterium | reverse complement strand
CGAACCACTGGGCGGCGTGCGATCAACGTGGCGCGGAGTGCGGCAACGCCTGCAATGGTGGCCGTGCTCGCGCCAGTGTCAGCGAGGTTCGATCCCACGGTGAAGGGAACGAGCCACAAACACCGCCTTCGCGTCTAGCTCGTGGCGATTAAGCGTTCGAGCGGCGTCGGAGAATGACGACGAACGCACCGGCAACGATGATTAGCGAGCCGATTCCGGCCACTGCGGTAACAGTTGAACTGTTCATGCCGGTGTCGGGCAGGCTGCTCGACGCAGGTAATGCGCCACTCGGGCTGGACACGCACTCGGTCGGCGCGAATTCAATGTCGTCGAGAAGGTTTGATACCGATGGAGATAAGCCATCGATTGCCTGGAACTGGAAACGATACGTGCCCGTGGTTGACGGACTGAACGTGCCACGGAACATCTGCCAGCCATCTTCAAGGCTGCCCAGAATTTGGGTCACATTTGTGAAGTCGTCACTGTACGTCGGTTCTCCCGAGAAGAGATTGGCGTTGGTCGGGGCGTACTTGCGAATGTCCGTCTGAATCTCGAGTGACCCCGGCGCACCTGAGGCAAGCCCGACAAAAACAGCCATTTCATCGGTGCCCTCGGCACTGAACACACGACCGTGGTGCTTGATACTCCAGGTGTACTCGGTTCCGGCAGTGAGAGTTACGTCCTGGTACATTGCCGCATCTTCCGTTGAGTTCAATTCGCCCCACACTTCGCCCTGAGCAGGCTGAACGGCAAGGCTGTCAAAGTAGCCAGCACCCGTCTGCGTACCATCTTGTTCGTAGCCGGGAACCTGACGCTGTAACTCAATGAGGTTGTTTGTGTTTGTGGTTTCCCAACCGGGCAGAGCTTGCGGGGGCAGGTCGAGGTCGAGGAAGAGGAATTGATCCGGGGTGCCCCAGTCGTTCATCCAGTTACCAACAACGGAACCCGAAGGGCCGGACGCGTACGGTGGCGTATCGAGCGTGAAGTCCTCGAAAGATCCGTTCAGGAGGGTGGGGGACGAACAATCTACGGCGGCCTGAGCCGGACTAGCCGTCAAGAAGAGACTTGCCGCGGCAAGCGAGGCGAGGCTCGCAGTTGCTATTTTTTTCGAGATCACAATTCAATCCAAACGCATTACAAGGAAATTTACTACTAGTACATTAGTGCGAAATCGACCAGATTCGTAAGACGTCGAACAGAAAAGTTTCGTGCCCTGCGAAGGCAGGGGTGGCGCCACCGACTGAGCCGGCGACACCAAGGGGCAGACCCACGGACAGACCAATCGCCACGCCAACGAGGATCAACCAAGGTCGCGGCTTTCCCCGAGCGCCGCGAGCCATCATTGTGGTTCTCTCTCTGGCGGCCCGCTCAGGCCTGCGGGGAGTTCACGAGACATAAAGGATGCGCCCTACACCCGAAGGTGGGAGGCGCATCCTTCAATTACTCAGAGTTGACTAGGCGTTCGCGTTGCGACGGCGAAGAACCCGTTCTCCTTGTTTGGTAGCGGAAAAAAATTTCGAAACAAAGGGCACACAGAAAAAAGGGGGCCCTTTCACGTCAACCCGCCCCTATGCTCGAAGTGACGCCATTTCACCGCGTCCCTTCTTCTAAGGAGCCCATCATGTTCGTAGCCACCTGGAACGGTGCGGTTATTGCACAGTCCGACAAGACCATCGAGATTGAGGGAAATAAGTATTTTCCCTTCGACAGCGTTGACCAGACGCTGCTTGTCGACTCGGCCACCACGTCGAACTGTCCTTGGAAGGGCACAGCCAACTACTATTCCCTCTCCGTTGACGGCAACACCAACACGGACGCCGTCTGGGTGTATCGCGAGCCCAAAGACGCTGCCAAGGAGATCGCCGGCTACGTTGCCTTTTGGCGCGGCGTGGAGGTTCGCGCCGCCTAGCAACGGCTCGCACAGACCGTGATCGAGTTCGTCAACGCGTCAAAAACCTACTGTGGCGTCGTAGCGCTTGCGGATTTCTCCGCCGTGGTTCCTTCGGGCACCATCACCGTGCTCATGGGCTTATCGGGGTCGGGTAAAACCACCGCGGTGCGCATGGTCAACAAGATGATCATTCCGTCGTCGGGCGCCGTGCTCATCGACGGTGTTGATGTCGCTTCGCAGAATGCGGTGACGCTTCGTCGTTCCATCGGATACGTGATGCAAGACGTTGGCCTACTGCCGCACAAGACCGTCCTCGACAACGTGGTTCTGATCGCCACCATCGCCGGTCAGACGCGGGAGGTGGCGAAGCGCAACGCGCGGGAAATGCTCACGCTGGTGGGCATCGACCCGGCGTCGTTTAGTCGTTACCCCCGCCAGTTGTCTGGTGGCCAACAACAGCGGGTGGGCGTGGCACGCGCACTGGCAACCAAGCCAAACATTTTGCTCATGGACGAACCCTTTGGCGCGGTTGACCCCATTGTGCGCGAAGAGTTGCAAGACGAACTGCTGCGCATTCAACGTGAGCTGAAACTCACCGTTCTCTTTGTCACGCACGATCGCGGCGAGGCGCTCAAGATCGCCGACCAACTCATCGTGCTCTCGCAGCAGGGCACGATTGAGCAGTCGGGCACACCTCGGGAACTCACAAAAAAACCGGCCAATGACTTCGTGCGCAAGATTCTCGGTGTCTAGTGGAGTGGTTCTTCGCTAACGCGTCGTTTGTGGCAGGGCTGGCGCTCACTCACCTGAGCATCGTGATTGTTCCCATAGTTTTAGGGTCGATTCTGGCGATTGTGGGAGCGCGACTGGTTCGGGCGCGATGGGTTCCTGGCACAACGGCCGTTCTGAGCGCTGTCTATGCCATTCCGTCGCTCGCGCTGTTCGTCGCGCTTCCCGCACTCATCGGTACCCCTTTTGTCGGCCCGACCAACGTGGTGATCGCGCTCACTGTTTACGCGGTGGCATCAATGTTTTTCTCTGCTCGAGATGCTTTCTCGCAAGTGCCGTCATCGACAAAGACAACGGCGACGGCGTTGGGCATGAGCCGATTCCAACTTTTTGTTCATGTGGAATTGCCCATGGCCATACCCGGACTCATCTCTGGACTGCGCGTGGTTTCGGCCACCACCGTGTCGATGGCTGCCATCGGTGCCGTGGTCGGTGTGCGAAACCTCGGCTACCTCTTCCTCGACGGCTTTCAGCGCCGCATTCCCGAGGAAATCGTCACGGGCCTCGTGGCTGTCTTCGTGATCGCGATTGCCTTCGACGGCGGCCTATGGCTGCTGGGGCGGGCTCTCACGCCGTGGCGCACGCGAGGCGGTGAGCGTGTTTAGTATTTCTGACCTGGCAGCCTGGTTTGCCGATCCCGTCAACTGGGACGGACGCTATGGCTTGTGGTTCCTGTTGCTCGAGCACGTGGCCATAACCCTTGCCGCGCTTCTCATCGCGACCATCGTTGCCCTGCCGCTGGGACTCGCCATCGGACACACCGGGCGAGGCGAGTTCTTGGTGATCGGGCTCGGGTCGATCTCCCGAGCAGTTCCCACGATGGGTTTGCTGTTCGCGCTGGTACTTCTGTGGGGTGTGCAACTGAGGGATGTGTCTCTCCTCGTAGCCTTAGCGGCCATCGCCATTCCGCCACTGCTGGCAGGTACCTTCGCGGGTGTCACCACCATTCCCTGGGGCATCCGAGATTCGGCAAAAGCTCAGGGCATGACGGGTTTTCAGCGCGTTCGCTACGTTGAGTTTCCGCTGGCCACCTCGTCGGTCATTGGCGGAATGCGCATCGCCTTCATTCAGGTGGTGTCGACCGTTGTCCTTGCGCCGCTCGTTGGCCTCGGCGGACTCGGTTTTGGCATTATTCAGGGCCTGGCCCTACGAAACTATTCTCAGGTCGTGGCCAGTTCGCTCGTAATCATTGTCATAACGATTGTGGGAAGCCAGCTTCTCGGCTGGTTGCAACGACGCACGGGCGATAGGTTGTAAACACCCCACCCCTTGGAGAAACCATGAAACTCTCGCGAATCACAGCCCTGGCCGTTAGCCTCACCGCTCTTGTCGGATTGGCCGGCTGCGCCACCTCCGAAGCACCGCCCGCAGACCCGTCCATAGAGACCATCGTCATTGGCTCGCAGGCTTACTATTCCAACGAGATTATTGCCGAGACGTACGCGCAGATTCTTGAGGATTCGGGTTATACGGTTGAGCGCAAGTTCTCACTGGGACAGCGCGATGTCTACATTCCCGCTCTCGAAGCCGGTGAAATCGACCTTATCCCCGAGTACACGGGCAACCTATTGCAGTTCTTTGACCCGGCAGCCACCGAGACGGCAGCCGACGAGGTTTACACGGCGCTGGGTTCGGCCCTTCCCGAAGGCTTGACAGCCTTGACCATGTCGTCGGCAACCGACCAGGATTCCTACAACGTCACGAAAGAGTTTGCCGACGCAAATTCTCTCGTGTCGATTGAAGACCTGGCCAAGGTCACGGGACTCAAACTGGGCGGAGCCCCGGAGTTGGCGGAGCGTCCCTACGGCCCCAGCGGTCTGCTCTCGGTCTACGGCGTAACCGTTGAGTTCCAGGCGACGGGTGAGACCACGGTTGATTCCCTCGTTGCGGGCATCGTTGACATGGCAAACGTCTACAGCGCCGACCCGCGAATTGAGCAGCTCGGCCTCGTCACGCTTTCTGACCCCCGCGGTCTGTTCCTCGCGTCAAACGTTGTGCCCGTTGCGTCAGGTGTTGTCAGCGATTATGTTGCCTACCTCATTGACAAGGTGTCGGCTGCCATGACCGCCGAAGATCTGGTTGCCATGAACGTGCGCAGTGTCGACGAGAAGCTCTCCGCCAGCGTCATCGCTCGTGAGTGGCTCCTTTCCAAAGGCTTGGTGAAGTAGCCCTGGGCTGACTGCGCCGCGGAGTTCTCGCTGCGTGCGCCGC
>JBIIKT010000004.1:0-16888 GCA_044233055.1 Microbacteriaceae bacterium | reverse complement strand
GTTCGTCGACGGAATGCCCTCGAGCGCGAGCAGGCGCGCCTCTATCACGAGGGTGCCCGCCGTCCGCTGCACTTCTTTACGTCAGGCGGAGCCTGGACAACAATTGCTTTGGCCATCGTCTCCTTTGTTGTCAATCTCCCGCTCCTCGGTGCGCACGCCATCGGGGGAGGCGCACTTCTGCCTCTCTCCGCCTCGGTGGGTAACGTCTGGGGCCAGGTCGGGTACGGTTGGCGCTCTCTCGCGCTGGCTCAACTCAACCCGGCTGATCCGTTTACCTGGGTGCTCGCCCTGATGGGCTCCGTCACGTGGTGGGAACCCTCTTTCGCACTGGTCGCGCTGTGGTTTTTTGCCCTCCCCCTGGCGGGGGCAGGTGCCTGGGTGGTTATGGCAAGGCTCACGGACAGGGCCGGTGTGCGCGTGTTTGCCGGTCTCGCCTACGGTCTCGCCCCCACGCTCTTGATTGCCCTGCACGACGGACGACCCGCCGCGGTGCTTGCGCACGTGCTGTTGCCCTGGCTGTTCGCAGCCGGCCTTCGTGCGTCGCGTTCGTGGTCCGCCTCGGCCATTGCCGCGCTCCTCTTTGCCGCAGTTGTGGCGTGTGCTCCGTCACTCGGGGTGGCCCTCCTCATTGTGTGGTTCGGCACGGTCGTTTTGACAGGACGCTACATCGGTCGATTTTTGGCCATCCCCATACCTGCGGTCGTCCTCTTTGCCCCGGTGGTGATTGTGCAGCTCTTCTCGGGGAACCCGTTGGGGATGCTCGCCGATCCGGGGCCGGTCGTGCCCTTTTCGGATGCGGCGCGATGGGAAATGGCATTGGGCTATCCCACGTCGGGCCTCGGCGGTTGGCTTGACCTGACCGGCTCAATCGACTGGGGCATCAATGTTGCCTCCGGCCTGATTGTTTTGGTTCTCGTCGCCGTGGTGGCAGCACTCGCTGTGGCGGGTCTGTTTTCTGCGCACCCGGTCCGCGCACAGTTGGCGCTCTTCGTGACGCTCTTGGGTTTGGCGTCCGCGATTGCCACGACCGGACTGCGGGTAGCGTTTGAGGGCCAGACCGCCGTTCCGCTCTGGCCGGGTGCCGGCCTGAGTTTGGCCTCACTGGGCCTCATCGTTGCTGCCAGCACCGGGATGACGGTTCTGCGACGCTTCTCGTTCTACCCGGCGATCGCGGGAACGATTGCCGTGGTTCTTCTCGCGGTTCCGCTGGTGGGTTCACTCCTCTTGGGAACCGGCGAGGTTGCCTCCTCCACGGGCCGGACGCTTCCGGCCTACGTGACCGCCACGGCCGCCAATGCGCCGCGCGTGGGAACGCTCGTCATCACACCCCAGCCCGATGGTGGTATTGCTGCGGTGCTGGTGAGGGGTCAAGGCATGACGCTTGATCAGTCCTCCACGCTCATCAACACGAGCGTTGGCACGGGAGAGGGACAACAACAGTTGGCTCTCCTAGCGGGCGATCTCAGCTCGACCGGTGGTGCGCAGGCCGAACCGCAACTACAGAAGTGGGGGATCGGCTACATTTTGCTGGCACCGCCGGCGTCGGGTGACGCGCCGAGCACCTCGGAAGACGCAGCCACCGCCAGCTCGCGCGTGCGATCGTCGCTCGATGCCAATCCCACCCTGACACCGATTGGAGAGACGGATGTGGGGCTGCTCTGGAGCTTCCCCGGCGTGACAACGGCCGACGTTGAGAGCGATACCCCCGCTTCGGCAACTCAACCGTGGCGGACCATAATCCTCTCGGTACAGTCACTCGTCCTTATTCTCACGCTGCTCGTGGCTATTCCCACGGGACCACCGCGCGTTGAGGGCCGCCAGCGCGGAGAACCCGATGCGGAACACGAAGATGACAAACCCGAAGATGTCCTGGCAGGTGACCATGACGAAGCGTAAGAGCTTTTTGCGATACGGGCTGCGGTCGGCCGCCGGGCTCGTGGGTGCCGCCATTGCGGCTGGCGTGGTGGGGTTTTTGTGCATCGTGCCACTGCCAAATTTCACCGCAACCGCAAGGTCGCAACTGGTTACGCCCACTCCCACCGACCAGCGCCTCATCTGCCCGGGCAGCATCGTTGATGTCCTGGCCCTGAACGGCGATGCCACGTCATTCGGGGCGATGGGCGTGCCGGAGTACGTGACGTCGGAGCGCGGGACCTCCATTACCCAGACGGCTCTCGCGGCTCCCGACGCCTCGTCCGGGGACTCTCTGACCCAACCGCAGCAGTTGTTTGCCCCGGCACCCTCGAACGACACCGCACCCCAGATTTCGGGCGTACAGTCTCAACAGGTGGCAACCGAGTCCATTTCTGGGCTAGCCACGGCCCCGTGCGGTGAGGCGTCAACCGACGCGTGGCTGGTTGGTGGGTCAACCCAAACGGGGCGCACCACCCTTCTTTTTCTCACCAATCCCACCGAGGTCGCCGCCAACGTCACCGTCACCGTGCTGGGGGAGAGCGGCTGGATTTCTGGACCGGGATCTTCGGGAATCTTCGTCGAACCGGCAACCCAGCGAATCATCTCGCTTGCCGCTCTGGCTCCAAACGTGGGTAATCCCGTCGTGCGCGTGACGAGTACAGGCGGTCAGGTGGTGCCCACGCTGCAGCAGTCGGTGATTCGCACGCTGCTGCCCGACGGCGTGGAACTGATTGCGCAAGGAGCAAATCCCAACGTGCGCCTCGTGATTCCTGGAATTCGCCTCTCGGGCATGTCCAGCGAATACTCCACTGAGGGTGGAATTGTCACCATCGATAGCGAACCAGCGATTCGCATTGGCGTTCCCGGCGAAGAGGATGCCGCGGTAACGGTAACGGCATACGGCGTGAGCGGGAAGCCCGTGGCGGTCAAATCGACCGTTCCTGCGGGGCGCGTTGTCGAGCTTCCTTTCGGCCGTCTTGACGACGGTGTCTACACGCTGGTGGTCTCTGCGACGCACCCCGTTGTCGCCGCGGCTCGCACCATCAATTACGCGAACATTGATCCATTCACCGATGCGCCGTCCACCGCCGACCCCGCCGCTCCCGAACAAGCCGTCGGGCCAGACTCGGTGGGTTCGTTGGCTCCCCTTACTGGCGGCGACTTCACCTGGAACGTGTCCACCCTCCCCATAATGGGCGAGACCCTCGTGAGCGTTTCGACAGGCCCACGCCCCACACTCACCCTCTTTAATTCGGGCAAATCAGATGTGACAGTTCGCCTGTCAGAAGCCGACACGTCTCTTCCCGATGTGACCATCCCGGCCTTCGGCGTTCGTGCCGTGCCCCTGACCCCGGGTGCCCGTTACGCGCTGTCAAGCGAATTTGAGGTTTACGCCGCCGTGAACTACGCCGGACAAGGCCTCGGCGCTTCGGTGCCGCTCGCCCCGGCTAGTCAACTCGCGTCGGGCATCGTGGTGTTCCCCCGCTAGGAGGTGGAGGTGGCCATCTAGGGATGGAAGCGCTCGGGCCCCAGCTCTTCGGGGCGGCGGCCCAGGTACTCAGCTACCGCACGAAACACGCACTCCTCAATTGCCATCTGCCGATGCAGATCGTCGTCGACGTGGAGACGACTCAGTCGCTGAATCGGAACCCGGTACAGCACGATGCGCTTTGCGGCGGAGTCGACCGACCAGCGAGGAATCTCCCCCGGGGCTAACGGTGAGGCGGGGTTGGCGGCCACCTCAAAAGTGACGTCAGCGAGTTCTGTGTTCCAGAGGGAGCGCAGATACTGAGCGGTCTGCGCCACCGTGGTGAAGAATTTCTCGGTCCGTCCGTGAATGACCGGAAGGTGTGGCCCCGTGACCGGAGAGCGCATTCCTCGTCCGTGCCGATCTGAGCCACGGCCGCGAGTGCGCGCGCGGGAAGACGAGAACTCACCCGATCCACTCGCTGGCATGTCCCCATGCTAGCCATGCGGCCTGCCTAGGCTGAAGGATGTGTCCGATCGTCGCTGCTCCCAGTCCAGTTGCTCTCGGGTGGCCGCGGCAACCGTCACCCTCGATTACGAGGGGAGTACCGTGGCCATCGGTCCGCTCGCCCCCGACTATGCGGGAGAGGGGTACGACCTGTGTCTGACGCATGCTCGACGCCTCACGGCCGCGCAGGGATGGCGCGTGATTCGGCATATAGAATTGCGGGATGAGCCCTGACGTTCGTGCACGACTCACTGCCGCTGTCAAGGCCTATGACGTGCGTGGCGTGGTGGGAGAAGACCTCACCGAAGACATGGTTCGCGCTCTCGGTGCTGCCTTCGTTGATGAGGTGACAGCCGCCGGAGGACGCGTGGTCGTGGGTCACGACATGCGTGATTCCTCACCCGGTTTCGCCCAGGCCTTTGCCGAGGGTGCTGCTCGCCGGGGCGCCAACGTTTCGCTGTTGGGGCTGTGTTCGACCGACGAAACGTATTTCGCTTCGGGCGTGTGGAACGCTCCCGCCGCCATGTTCACGGCGAGCCACAACCCGGCCGAGTACAACGGCATCAAGTTCTCGCGTGCCGGCGCTCAGGGAATCAGCCTCGATTCGGGTTTGGCTGCCATTCGAGATCGCGCCCTCGCGTTTCTCGATGCCGACAGTATTCCCGCACACCCGAGCCCCGGCCTCATTGACGAACGCGATGTGCTCCACGACTACGCGGCTTATCTGCGTTCGCTCGTGGATCTGCGGTCCATTCGTCCGTTGCGCATCGTGGTCGACGCGGGAAACGGCATGGGCGGACTCACCGTTCCCGCTGTACTCGAAACTGCCGCGGGTCTTGCCCCGCTGCCCATCGAAATCATTCCCCTCTTTTTCGAACTCGACGGAACATTTCCCAACCACGAGGCCAACCCTTTGGAACCGGCCAACCTCGTCGACCTGCAACGTGCCGTCATCGATCACGCGGCCGATATCGGATTGGCCTTCGACGGCGACGCGGATCGGTGCTTCGTTGTTGACGAATTCGGTCGGGCCGTATCCCCCTCGGCGATTGCTGCGATCGTTGCCCTGCGTGAAATAACACGCGTGCGGGCCCAGGGAGCGACTGACGTCATCGTGCTCCACAACCTCATTACGTCACATATCGTTGCCGAGACCATTCGTGAGGCCGGCGCCACACCGGTCCGTACCCGGGTGGGACACTCGTACATTAAGGACGAGATGGCGCGCACCTCTGCCGTTTTTGGCGCGGAGCACTCGGCGCACTACTACTTCAGGGAGTTCTGGGGTGCCGACAACGGAATGCTGGCGGCCCTCAATGTGCTGGCCGAGCTGGGCGCACACGACGCCCCGATGTCGTCACTTCGCGAGCGCTTCACTCCCTACGCGATGAGCGGTGAAATCAACTCCACCGTGACCGATGTCTCCGTTGCTACCGAACGCGTACGTGGCGCCTTCGCGTCTCGCGCCAGTGAAGATTCGCTCGACGGATTGACTATGCTGGGGACGACCCGTTCGACTGATCCCTTCTGGTGGTTTAGTGTTCGGCCGTCGAATACCGAACCGCTCCTTCGCCTTAATGTTGAGGCCGCAGATCACGACACTATGAGTCGTATTCGCGACGAAGTTCTCGCTCTCATCCGAAAGGACGCACCATGACGCTCACCGCAACGCGCGTTTTGCCCGCTACTCAGTTCAAGGTCGCCGACATGTCTCTGGCGGAGGCTGGCCGTCACCAGATTCGCCTCGCCGAGAACGAGATGCCCGGACTCATGGCGCTGCGTGCTGAGTTCGGTGTGTCCGCACCGCTCAAGGGTGCGCGTATTGCCGGGTCACTCCACATGACCGTTCAGACCGCTGTTCTTATCGAAACGCTCGTGGCGCTTGGGGCTGAGGTTCGCTGGGCGTCGTGCAACATCTTCTCTACGCAGGACGAGGCCGCTGCTGCCGTCGCCGTGGGGCCACACGGTACGGTTGACCAGCCCGCGGGATCGCCCGTCTTTGCCTGGAAAGGCGAATCGCTCGAAGAGTACTGGTGGTGTACAAATCGTATTTTCGACTGGAGCTACGAGGCTGGTGCCCAGACCGGGCCCAACATGATCTTGGATGACGGCGGCGACGCCACGATGCTCGTGCACCACGGTCGCAACTACGAGGTTGCCGGAGGCGTTCCCTCCCCGGAGACGGCCGACTCGGCAGAGTACGCCGAGGTGCTCGGACTGCTCGGTCGCGTGTTTGAGGAGAATCCCCGCCGCTGGCACGCAGTTGCCGAGGGTCTCATCGGCGTCACCGAAGAAACGACCACGGGCGTGCACCGCCTGTATGACCTGCACAAGAAGGGCGAGCTCCTCTTCCCCGCAATCAACGTCAACGATGCCGTGACCAAGACGAAGTTCGATAACAAGTACGGTATTCGCCACTCGCTCCCTGACGGACTCAACCGTGCCACCGACGTGCTGATGGGCGGCAAGGTTGCACTCGTTGCCGGTTACGGCGATGTAGGTAAGGGCTGCGCCGAAGCGCTTCGCGGCCAGGGTGCTCGCGTCATCATCACCGAAATCGACCCCATCTGTGCGCTGCAGGCTGTTATGGACGGCTACCAGGTCTTGCCGATCGAGCAGGTTGTGGGAGAGGTCGACATCTTTGTCACCTCCACAGGAAACAAAGATGTCATCACGGTTGACCACATGCTGGCCATGAAGAATCAGGCCATCGTGTCGAACGTGGGCCACTTCGACAACGAGATTGACATGGCAACCCTTGAATCCCTGCCCGGCGCCACCAAGACCAACATTAAGCCGCAGGTGGACGAATGGAATTTGCCTTCGGGTCGGAGCATCCTCGTGCTGAGCGAGGGGCGCCTGATGAACCTCGGCAACGCCACGGGTCACCCGTCGTTCGTGATGAGCACGTCTTTTACGAACCAGGTCCTGGCGCAGATTGAGCTGTTTACGCGCACCGCGGAGTACCCTGTTGGCGTTTACGTCCTGCCCAAGATTCTCGACGAGAAGGTGGCTCGTTTGCACCTCGACGCTCTCGGCGTGGTGCTCACCCAGCTCTCGCCCGAGCAGGCGGCTTACATCGGCGTCCCCCCCGAGGGACCGTTTAAGCCCGAGCTCTACCGCTACTAATCCTCGGGTTTTCGTCGGGCAGCTTTCAGCCGGGGCGCGCTACGCTAAAGCCGATTGGTCCCGAGAACAGCGGAGGCGATGATGGCTCAGAGTGTCAACCCGTCGAACGCGCACGTGCTGATTGTTGACGACGACAGCAATCTGGCTGAGATGATGGGCATCGCGCTCACCCAGGCAGGATTCGATATCACGGTCTGCGGCGATGGGCCCAGCGCCCTTGAGGCGTTTGGGCGAGTGAGTCCCGACCTCGTGTTGCTCGATCTCATGCTTCCCGGAATCGACGGCATTGAAGTGTGCCGACGCATCCGCGAGATTTCTGGCACGCCCATCGTCATGATCACGGCAAAGAACGACGATGCCGATGTCGTTACCGGTCTCGAAATGGGCGCCGACGACTACATTGTCAAGCCGTGCTCAACAAACATCCTGGTTGCCAGGGTGCGTGCACGCCTGCGGCCCACCCCCGCCTCTCTCATGGAGGACGCTACCTACACGGTGGAAGACATCACGATCGACACCATGGCGCACCGTGTGACGCGCGATGGTCACGACATCAACGTGACGCCATTGGAGTTCACACTTCTGGTCACGCTGGCATCTCAACCGCATCGTGTGCTCAGTCGCGAGGAACTTCTCGAGCAGGTCTGGGGCTACCAGTACAAGGCCGACACCCGTCTGGTTAACGTGCACGTGCAGCGGCTGCGCTCGAAGGTGGAGCACGATCCCGATGACCCGCGTATCGTTCGCACCGTTCGCGGCGTTGGCTACCGAGCCGGCGGAGACTAGGCGTGTCGGCGTTCTGGACACGCCTTCGGACGTTCGATTACGCAAACCTGCCACGACTGGTCTGGCACGCGTGGCGACGGTCGCTGCAGTTTCGTACCGTGATCATTTCGGTCGTGCTTTCCCTCGTTGCCATCATTTTTGTGGGCGTCTACCTGTCGTGGAGCATCTCGCAGGATCTCTTTGATTCACGGCTCAAGCAATCGCTCACCGACGCGGCACGAGCTCAAGTTGTGGCGCAACAGATTTTTGATTCAGCAGACGTGGTCGATCGAGCAGACGTTCAGAGCGTGGTGAGCCAAGCTACCGCTGCCATCCGGGATGCCTCGTCGAGTTCGTGGCTGGCGCTGTACCGAACCTCGGGTCAGGACGCTAATCCGCTCGCGCCACAAGACTTCACGAGTCCTGAGTTGAGTGGCGGGATCATTACCGCTGATCTGCGCGACTCGGTCCGCGAGGGTGTCGGCCGACAGTATTGGCAGTCCGTCAATATCTTCGCCCCGGAGGGAAACCTACCCGGCATCATCGTTGGCTCTCTGACGACGATTCCGGGCGTCGGAGACTACGAGCTCTATATTGGCTTCGATCTCTCGCCCGCTGAAGCAACGCTCGCCTTTATCCAGCAGGTCTTGTGGATCGCCGGAACAGGGTTGCTCGTGCTCATTGGAGGCATCGCCTGGTTTGTCGCGCGATTGGTCGTCGTTCCTATCCGCACAGCGGCGGCCACGTCGCGAGAGTTTGCGGCGGGGGGGTTCGACGAACGCATCCCCGTTCAGGGAGAAGACGTGATGGCAACTCTCGCGCAGAGCTTCAACGACATGGCTGACAGTCTTCAGGCTCAGTTGCGCGAACTCAGCGCGATCTCCGATGTTCGCGAGCGGTTTGTTTCCGATGTGTCGCACGAACTCCGAACCCCGCTCGCGACGATGCGCTTGGCATCGGATGTGGTGTTTGACAACCGCGATCGACTCGACGCCCCTTCGCGTCGATCGGTTGAGTTGCTCCACAAACAAATTGGCCGGTTTGAAGACCTCCTCACCGACCTCTTGGAGATTAGCCGTTACGACGCGAAGACCACCACGTTGACACGAGAACCGACCAATCTCGTGGCGCTCACCGAGGAAGTGGTGGCGTCCATTCAGACGCTCGCCGAGGGCCGTGGCTCGCCCATCGAAATTCACTCACCCGGCGGACACTGTGAGGCGGACGTTGATCCCCGTCGCATTCGTCGCATCATCGTGAATCTGGTGGGCAATGCGGTAGAGCACGGCGAAGCTAAGCCGATCCGGGTTGAGATTGATTCAACGGCGACGGCCGTTGCTGTTGTGGTCGAGGATTCTGGTGTGGGCATGGGGCAAGACGAGGTCACGCACATTTTTGAACGGTTCTGGCGAGGTGACCCGTCGCGCCAGCGCACGCTCGGTGGAACCGGCCTGGGTCTGGCTATTGCGTGGGAAGACGCCCGCGTGCACGACGGCGCCATCGATGTGTGGGCCGAAGCCGGGCGCGGAGCGCGATTCCGGCTGACCCTGCCCCGCACGCCTGGCGTGCCGGCCGGCGAATCTCCCTTGGACCTTGAGCCGAGTTCTCAGGAGGCTCAGCTGTGAGGCGCGCGCGCCGGCTGGCCGTTCTGGGGATGTTTGTCGTCGCGGGCCTGGCCCTCGCCGGCTGCTCGGGTATCCCCCGCTCGAGCGGCGTGAATGAGGGTGGTGAGATTGCCGGTCCGGGAACTGCCGAAATCGAGTTCCTACCCGCGGGTCCGGCAGCCGACGCCGATCCCTCGACAATTCTGCGAGGCTTTATCGAAGCCGCATCGAGTCCGCAAAACGACTTTGCCATCGCCCGGCAGTTTCTCACCGTGGGGGCCAGCGAGTCATGGAATCCCAGTGCGGTGACTCTTGTCGACTCGGGTGTTCGCCCCAGTCGCGAACTCAGTGAAACCACACTGAGTATTGCCGTCGACGCTTCGGCTGTTCTCGACGCCGAGGGACGATTCACTCAGCAGCAGACTCCCGTCCGGGCTGATTTGTCCTACTCTTTCGAGCAGCGGGCGGGCCAGTGGCGCATCAGCAATCTCCCGCCGGGCATCGTGATCGACCGAAACACGTTCCTCCAGGTGTTTCGTCAGACGAGCCTCTTTTTTCTCTCCCCCGACAACAGGCGACTCGTGCCCGATGTTCGTTGGTTTCCTTCGCGAGCGTCAACCACCACGCGCATCGTCAAGTCACTGTTGGCCGGGCCTTCTGCGTGGCTGAGCTCCACGGGTGCGGCGACCACAGCTTTTCCGGCAGGGACCCGACTCGTTGCCGACGCCGTTCCGGTGCAGAACGGTGTGGCCGTGGTCGACCTTGACGCGGAAAGTCTGCGGGCCTCGCCGGCGGCCCTGTCGCTCATGAGAATTCAGCTGCTCGCCTCACTCACTCAGGTATCCAACGTGAATGACGTTGACCTGCAAATTCTGGGCACGAGCCAGCGCGGTCAGGGAACCAGTGTGACGCTGGCGCAGATGGTGCCGAGCGAGGACGGCAGGCCAGTGGTCATTCGAGGGGGAGAGCTGGGAAAGCTCTCGGGTTCATCGTTGGAACCCTTTCCGCGATCGTCTACCAGTGGCGTGGACCTCTCCGGGATTACGGCGGGTACCGCCTCATCAGACCTCGTCACTCTCGCGTTGCTTTCCCCAGACGGTGTGTGGGTCTCGCGTGCCGGGGGCGCCCCGAGCGTGATCGATTCGCGTCCCGGGTTGATCGCGCCGGCGCTTGACGACTACGGCAACGTGTGGACGGTGCCCCGGGACACTCCCACCGAGGTCGTCGCCTTCTCTTCCGACGGGTCCCAGAATCCGGTCGCGGTGCCGTGGACCGAGGCCAGCAGCATTGTTGCGCTGCGGCTTTCTCTCGACGGCCAACGAGCCGTAGCGTTATTCGTGCAAGACAATCGGGCGCGCGTCGTGGTGTCGAGCGTGGCCCGCGATGAACAAGGAAATCCGATTGCCCTCGGCGCGCCCCTTGACCTTGTCGTACCGGCCGGGTACCCGGTGGACGCGGTGTGGCTTGATTCGATCACGGTGGCTGTGGCCGGCTCGGATGACTCTGGGAGGGGAAACATTGTTCGTCAGGTCGTGGGCGGTGAGTCGGTGAGCTACACGGGCGTGGCATCGGTGGCAAGCCTCGCCGGGGGTAGTGCCGTCGTTCACTTGAGCGTACTTTCTCCCAGCGGTGTTCTCAGCCAGCCGCGCGGCACATCATCGTGGTTGGTGATCGCCACTGCCGTCACAGCGCTCTTTACTGTGCAGTAGCTCTGTCCCCGTTGTCGTGCGCCCCTAATTTTGCGCCGGTCGTCCCGCGCACCCCGCACAAGAAACTGTCCACCGGGCGAGCCCGCGGGCGTTGAGATTGGGTGGCGGAGTGCCAGTCTGCTCAGATGATGAAGATGCGAGACGCCTGGGGCGCGTTGGTCGACCTCGTTGTGCCACGGGCCTGCGCCCTCTGCGGCGAGCTCGATGTGCTGGTGTGCAAACCGTGTGATCTGCGGATGCGCGAGTCCGGGGGTGTTCAGCGAAGGCTTACCCTCCCGCGAATATCCGTGCCGGTTCACTCCGCTCTCGAAGCGGGGCCCGAGATCTTGCGGCTCATCACGCTCTTCAAAGACACCGGACGATCCGATCTGGCCCCCTACCTCGGCGGAGTGCTCCGCGAGGCCTCGGCGACGCACAATGCTTTTGCCCAGAGGCAGACAAACGCGGAGGGACGCTCCGCAGCCGGCATCGTGGTGACGGTTCCCCAATCACCGCGGGCTTATCGACGACGGGGTTGGGACCCGGCGCAGACCCTGGCGCGCGCCGCGGGGTTTTCTCTCGTGAAGGCGCTCGAGGTTCAGACGCGTCAGGCTGATCAAACCACCCTCAATCGCGATGCACGGTGGCGTAACGTCTCGCATACCGTTCGCGTCTCTCCCGACCGCGTAGACATCATCCGAGGTCGCACCGTGACCATCGTCGACGACGTCATCACGACCGGCGCCACAATGGCAGAAGTGGCACGCGCCCTCTCGGTCGCTGGGGCACGCAGTGTGCAGGGAGTCACACTGGCCTCCGTCGTGCGAGCGTCCCAACAAACTCACAGGTGAAAGCTCGTGACACTCAGGCGTAACAGGACTAGCGTGTGGTCATATCCACGGGCGCGAAAGAATCCGCCACCGAGAGTTGGCGGCACGCCCACTACAGGAGGTCGCCATGGAACTGCACATCGTTGGACGTCACGTTGAAGTTACCGATCGTTTTCGGAGTCACGTAGACGACAAGATCGCCAAGATCACCCAGTTCGATGCCAAGGCGCAGGATCTTCATGTCACGATGAGCCGGCATCATGCGCGCAAAGGACTGATCGGCAGCGACCGTGTGGAGATCACCCTGGTGTGCCCCGGTCACACCTACCGGGCCGAGTCCGATGGCGAAGACAAGTACGGTGCGTTCGATCTGGCCTTTGGCCACCTCATTGACCAGATGCGTAAGAACAAAGACAAGCACAAGGTGCACCGCGGTGGGAACCACCGGCCGTTGTCAATCCACGAGGCGAGCGCGCACGCGTTTCGCGAGGTCGACATCGAACCAGCCTCGGCAGATGTGATTGAGCGAGTCGCCACCGGACCGACGCGCATTGTGCCCACCGTGGACCGCGCAAGTTAGTCTTTCGCAGAGCGACTCAAGGTAACTCAGGCCCAAACCGGTAGCATAGGAACGGTCGGGGCGGTCGTGAATCGATCTCTCGAACTCGATTGAGGTTCGTCTACATACGGAGTTTCCTGTGGCATCAATTCTGGATTTTGTCCTGCGCATGGGCGAAGGGCGCACCCTTCGCAAGTTGGAGAGTCTGACGCGCGCCGTTAACGCGCTCGAAGACGCTTTCTCGTCGCTCACCGACGAAGAGCTGCGCCAGGAGACGGCAGACTTCCGCCAGCGTTTTGCCGCGGGCGAGACGCTCGACAACATGCTTCCCGAAGCTTTTGCCGCCGTTCGTGAGGCGTCCAAGCGCACCATCGGACTGCGTCACTTCGACGTGCAGATTATGGGTGGAGCCGCGCTCCACCTCGGGAATATCGCTGAGATGAAGACCGGTGAGGGTAAGACCCTCGTGGCGACCCTCGCGGCATACCTCAACGCCATCTCTGGCCGAGGCGTTCACGTGATCACGGTGAACGATTATCTGGCCGGCTACCAGGGAGAGCTGATGGGTCGCGTTTATCGCGCTCTCGGCATGACCACGGGCGTCATTATCGCCGGGCAAAATCCTCCCGAGCGCCGGGAACAGTACCTCGCCGACATCACCTATGGAACCAACAACGAGTTTGGCTTCGACTACCTGCGCGACAACATGGCGTGGCAATCCAGCGACCGCGTGCAGCGCGGGCACTATTTTGCCATCGTGGATGAGGTCGACTCGATCCTCATCGATGAGGCACGCACGCCCTTGATCATCTCGGGACCGGCGTCGGGTGAAGCCAACCGATGGTTCACAGAGTTCGCCACCATCGCTGACACGCTCATCGTCGGCACCGACTACGAGGTCGACGAGAAAAAGCGCACCGTGGGCGTGTTGGAGCCCGGAATCGAAAAAGTCGAAGACTACCTCGGTATTGACAACCTGTACGAGTCGGCAAACACCCCGTTGATTTCGTTCTTGAACAACTCGATCAAGGCCCGCGCTCTGTTCAAGCGCGACAAAGACTATGTGGTCATGAACGGCGAGGTTCTGATTGTTGACGAGCACACCGGCCGCATCCTTGCCGGCCGCCGCTACAACGAGGGCATCCACCAGGCTATCGAGGCCAAGGAGGGCGTGGAGGTCAAGGCGGAGAACCAGACTCTGGCCACCGTGACCCTGCAGAACTATTTCCGCATGTACGAGAAACTCTCGGGAATGACCGGAACGGCAGAGACCGAGGCTGGCGAGTTCATGAGCACGTACAAGCTGGGCGTGGTGCCGATTCCCACCAACCGTCCCATGGTGCGCAAGGACAACTCCGACCTGATCTTCAAAAACGAGATCATCAAGTTCGAGCGCGTTGCCGACGACATTCAGGAGCGTCACGGTCTCGGCCAACCCGTCCTGGTGGGAACCACGTCTGTCGAGAAGAGCGAGTACCTCTCGAAACTGCTCGCCAAGCGCGGCATTCGTCACGAGGTGTTGAACGCTAAGAATCACGCACGTGAGGCCGCCATCGTGGCCCAGGCCGGTCGTTTCGGCTCGGTCACCGTGGCCACGAACATGGCCGGTCGCGGTACCGACATCATGCTCGGCGGAAATGCCGAGTTTATGGCGGTCGCGGCACTCGCCGCCAAGGGCCTCGACCCGGTAGCGAACCCCGAGGAGTACCAAGAGAAGTGGGGCCCAGCGTTCGAAGAGGTCAAAACGGACGTCGCCAACGAGGCGGCCAAGGTCATCGCCGCCGGCGGTCTTTATGTTCTTGGCACCGAGCGCCATGAGTCGCGCCGCATCGACAACCAGCTGCGTGGTCGTTCCGGTCGCCAGGGTGACCCGGGCGAGAGCCGCTTCTACCTGTCACTCACGGATGACCTGATGCGAATGTTTAACTCAGGGATGGCGGAATCGTTCATGGGTCGCGGACTCGACGACACGGCCATCGAATCGAAGATTGTCTCGCGCGCCATCCGCTCCGCTCAGTCGCAGGTGGAAGCGCGCAACGCTGAAGTGCGCAAGAACGTTCTTAAGTACGACGACGTCTTGAACCGTCAACGCGAAGCGATCTACCACGACCGTGGACGCATTCTTGAGGGTGGCGACCTGCGTGACCGGGCCCTCGACTTCATCTCCGATGTGATTGACGATGTGATCAACGTGCACTGTGGCCAAGGCAACGGAGACGATTGGGACTTCGACGCACTGTGGGCCGAACTGCGCACAATCTACCCCGTGTCGATCACCATTGACGAGGTGATCGCCGAAGCGGGCACCAAGGGGCGCGTGAATCTGGACTTTATGCGCCGCGAAATCCAGTCGGATGCGTCGCTGTCTTACGCGCGCCGTGAGTCAACCCTGGGTGCGCCGGCAATGCGCGAACTCGAGCGGCGGGTAGTTCTTTCGGTCATTGACCGCCGCTGGCGTGATCACCTCTACGAGATGGACTACCTCAAGGATGGTATCGGGCTGCGTGCCATGGCACAGCGTGACCCTCTCGTGGAGTATCAGCGCGAAGGATTCGCTCTCTACTCATCCATGATGGACGGCATCAAGACGGAGTCCGTGGGCTTTCTCTACAACCTCGAGGTTCAGGTTCAAGTTTCCGAGGGCGACCCCAGTCACCCGAGCATCGCCGCCAAGGGACTCGATGGGGTTGCTGCACCTACCCAGTTGAGTTACACCGCTCCGAATGAAGACGGCCAGGCAGAAATTCGTGATCAGCGCGGCCAAGTCGAGAGGGCGGCTACAGAGCGCGCGCGTCAGGCAGAAGCTTCCCAGCGGCCCATCACCCCGGAACGCACCCAACCTGCGGGGCAACCCGCGCAGCAGGGCGGGGGCCGGGGCGCTTTCGGCCAGCGCGTCGAGGGCGATGCACCGCCCATGAATCGCCGCGATCGTCGCAGCAAGGGTCGCTAGCGTTTTTCGTCGACTTTTGCGTTGCGGCGGAGAACGATAAGCGGAAATATCCCCGCTAAAGCCGAAACCAAAAGCAAGACGTAGTCGAGAGTCCAGTCGTCTGAAAAACTGTGGATGAAACCCACGGTCAAAGGTCCGAGGGCACCGATGAGATAACCGACTCCTTGTGTCATACCACTCAAGGCGACCGCACCCGCCGGCCCTGAAGTCCGAACGTTAATCAGGACCAAAGAGATGTTGAAGAAGATCATGCCGAGTCCACTCAGGGCTACCCACAACCAGGTCGCGACCTCGGGGATAAGCCACAGGCCGAGAGTTCCCAAAAAGACAACAATGATGCCCATCAGGATTAACGGTGTCGTAGATTTCAGGCGAGTAACCAACAGTGGTCCGAACAAGCTGATGGGGACCGACATGAACGTGTACAGAGCCAGCATCATGCCAGTGTCACCCTCTGACATGCCAATTCGTTCTTGAAGCATCACGGGCAGCCATGCCCACATGATGTAGCAGTTGAACGCGGCGATGGCGAATGATGTGGTGATGGCCCACGATGTCGGCGAGGTCCATACTCGCCGAGCGATTCCGGGATCGGTGGTGCTAGCGAAGGTGGACGCATGGCCACGTTCGCGAATGATCTGTCCGATCCAGGGGAGAACAGCCACGATTGCGAGGTAACCCCACAGGGCAATCGAGGTTCGCCAATCTGCGCTCGCCGCGATAGGGGCCGCGAGATAAGCGGGAATCACGCTCCCCAGTACCGCCATGGAAAGGTAGATGGTCGACATGCCACCGATGCGGTCAGGGAAAAACTTCTTCACCAGAGGCGGTAAAACAACGTTAGCGGCACCCGTACCTGCCATCGAGAAAAAACTCCAGAACAGGAATCCGTTGGTTTCCTGGCTGGCGGCGCGAGCAATTTCTCCTATGCCAATGGCGCTGGCCGCAATAATGACCGTCCACTCGAGACCAATCCGCCGCGCAATTGCGGGCGCGACTGCTCCGAAGATCGCGAAGGTGAAGGGAGCGGCCATGCCCAGGAGTCCGATACTCAGCGCATCGAAGTGGATGTCCTTGTCGATCGTGAGCAGAATAGGAGAGACCGATGTAGCTGCCGAACGAAGCCCGAAAGCGACCAAGACCAAACCGGCAAAAACCACGAATCTTCCGCGCAGCAGTGATCGTTTGTCTGCCCCGGTGGTCGGGGGCTGTGGGGCGGCGGCAGTCACGACGCTCAGTCAATCAAACAATTTGCGCTCCGACCTATGATGTGAGCGCCCAGATAATCTGCTCGAACCGTGTGTTGATGTGGGTTCGGCGCACCAGTAGAGTCACACCTAGAAGGATTTTGGGTCACCGTCGACACAACGAAAGAGGTTCTCATGGCTCGATTTGTATTGGTTCACGGCGCAATGTGCAACGCGTCAACCTGGCCCACCGCTTTTGTTCAGGGTCTCGAATCCAAAGGACACAC
>JBIIKT010000090.1:0-4916 GCA_044233055.1 Microbacteriaceae bacterium | reverse complement strand
CCTATGTCTTCTAGCGCACCGGTACCCCAAAGCGTTCGTGGCAAAGAGCCGCGTTTTGTTGCCGCACTGGTGATCACGGTCACGGTGCTCTCACTCGCCACGGCAATTCTCATGGGCCTCAACTGGTCACGGGGACCGTATGCGATGGACAGTGCCATTGACGTGACGGCGGTGACAGTCTCGCAGCGAGAAACTCTCGTGATCAAGGCGGATCAACCCCTCTCCGAAAAAGACCCGGTAACGGCCGCCATCTCGCCTGAGGGCAAAACAAGTGCCGTTGTTGAGGGCAGTAATGTGCGAGTTTCTATTGAGCAGCCTCTGCGCTACGACACGTCCTACACGGTGACGGTAAGGGCCGCAGCAGCCTCCTCGAATAGGGAAGGAACACTCCGTGCCGAGTTCACGACGGAGAAAGCTGAAATCGTGTCGCTCGAGCGCAATCCTGATTCAGCCGCTGAGGGACCAGGAAGAGATTCGGTCGTCAAGAGAACGCTCGGTGAAGATCAGGGCTTCACCGTGTTTAGCGCCGACAAGATTCAAGACGTTGTGGTTCTCAACGAGTCCGTCGTGGTGTCAACGCTCGATGCAAACTCACTCAGTCAGCTGACCTACCAGCCGTTTCAGGGCGCTGATTCTCGCGATGTCCCCGTACCGACACCGGGACTCATCACAAGCCTTAAGTCCAGCGGACTCACGGGTCTGGTCGGTTTCCTCGTGGCGCCAGTGTCTCAAGGCTCGTCGGCTCTGCTCTACGTGACAAATCCCCAGGCTGACGCGCCCCCCACCCTGGTCCGCGCGCCGGACGGCACGCCCATGGTCGTCAACGCGTGGAACTGGGTTCCAAATTCCACGTCGCTCGTCGTTCAGGATTCGGAACAGATGATGTGGCTTATCGATTACACGGGCGCAACGGCTCCGGAGGCAATTGGTCGTCACACAGAGTTCAGGGGCTTTGTGCCGGGGCAGGATACCTTCCAAGTGGCAGATCCCGCATCGTCGAGTTTTATTGACCTCAAGACCGGCGTTAAAAAAGAAATCGCATTCGGCCCCGCGCCATTGTTGCCCGGTGAACAGCAGGTTGAATCGAGGTTCCTGTTTGATCGCAGCACGTACGTGCAAATTGTTGCCACCTTGGTCGACATTTCGGACAAGAATCCGTTCACCTTCTCTGTACGCCGCGTCGACGGACTTGAGGCCGTTCCGATTCTGACCCCGACGGTGGAGAAAGGAGTTTTTCGTTCGCTGTGTGTTTCTCCCAACAGTCAGTACGTCGCAGTGGTGGAGACTCCTCCTGATGCCGAACCGGGCTTCTATCTGGGAAATCCTGTTTTCACGGGAGCCTCAACGATTATCGCCTCGGCAATGACCGGCGAGATTTCCCAGGTTGTTCCGGGCGTCTTTGATGCGTGGTGCCAGTGAGTTCGGTGAGGCCATGCTGCTCAGGCTGTCGACACCGTGATTCCCGCAGGTTTATCCCTCGAAAACGACCTCAGCGGGGCCATCGGCGTCCTCAAACAATCGAGTAAAGACGTCGGCGATTTTGGTGGGGGAGAAGTCGGTTGCGGGATCAACAACGCCAGCAATCGTTACCGTGTGGACTCGGATTCCTTCGGGGGCTAGTTCTTGGCGCAGGAGAAGTGCCGCACTCCGAGTCATGGCCTTGCCCACAGAGAGAACGCCAAATTCACTCGACGGGTAGAGCGAGAAACCCCCGCCCGTTACGAGGACAACGCCATCAGCGGCCTTGAGTCCTGGCAGTGCAGCCGCGGTCGAACTCACCAAGGAATTGAGGTTCACCTCTGAAGCACTTCGAATCTCCTCGTCGGAAGCCTTGAGTAGTGGCCCGCCGATCCCCGAGGCGTTGTAGACCAGCGCGGAGATGGGCACAGTCACCTGAGAAATGATGCGCGCGATGTCGCCGGGTACCGAGGCGTCACCCGAGTGAATCGTGACGCTCACTCCCATGTCCCGCAAGGGCGAAGCAATGCTTTCGAGGTTCTTCTCGTTTCGCGCAATCAACATAATCGGGTAACCGTTTTTGGCGAAGGCCGTGGCGACAGCCCCGCTGACTCCTGGACCCGCCCCCACGATGATGACCATGTCTTTGTTCGTCATGTTTCTTACCTATGCATTCCGTGAGAGGTTGATGAGGGGACACCGTGTGAACACGAGGGACGTGCTCAGTTATTCCCCATCATGCCGTCATCGAGGCGCTTACTCGTCGCTCGTGAGTTCCTCTTTGCGAAAACCTTCGGTGGCCGCGGTGATGGCGGGCACCTCTTTGAGAGTGACGTTGGGGTCCATGCCGGGGAACTTCTTTGCGGTGGTGAGCATGTTGCGCTCGAGCGACCCGGCGAACTCGTTGTAACTCTTGACCGCCTTATCGAGAGCCGAACGCAGTGAGTCGGCGTGGCCGGCCACAACACCCACACGCTTGTAGAGCTCCTGGCCGAGCTTGATGATTTCTGTGACCTGTTCAGCTGCCACCTGCTGGCGCCAGCTGTAGGCCACGGTCTTGAGAACGGCCCATAGGTTGACCGGCGAGGCGAGGGCAACCCGCTTCGTGAACGCGTACTCGAGAATGGTGGGATCGAGTTCGAGAGCCACCGAGAGCAACGATTCGCTGGGCACGAATGCCACCACGAACTCCGAGGCGCCGTCGAAGCCATCCCAGTAGGCCTTGCCGCTAAGGCTGTCGATGTGTGCGCGCAACGCTTTGACGTGATCTTTGAGAAGCTTCTCGCGCTGCGCTCCCTGCTCGCCCGACGCGTTCGACGGAATCTGGCTGGCCTCGAGATATGCGGTAAACGGCACCTTGGCATCCACCAAGATGGTGCGCCCACCGGGAAGGCGAATGGTCATGTCGGGGCGAATTTTGCCGCCCTCGGTGCTCGTTGTCTCTTGTGTCGAGAAGTCCACGAATTCGAGCAGACCGGCCACCTCGACGATGCGGCGCAACTGGGCCTCGCCCCACTGACCCTTGACGTTGTTTGAGCGCAGCGCACTGGCCAGCGATTCGGTGGTGGCACGCAGTTCGTCGCCCGCGCGACGGCTGTCGGTGAGCTGCTGGGTAATGAGCCCGTGCTGTTGCTTCTGTTCGTTCTCCATGGCGTTGACCTTGACGGTCATCTGGTGCAGCACCTCTTTAATGGGCGTGAGCTCGGCCACCACGCGCGCATCGCGCTCCTGCTGATCCACCAAGTCTTTGTTGCGCTGAGCGAGCGCATCAATCTGGGCTTGGCGCTCCATGCCCACCGCCTCGGCCTGGGCGAGGCGCACTCCCAGCGAGGCGTCGCCGTTCTGGGTCGCACGCGACCCGCGCACGATCCAGGCCACAAGGAATCCCACCACGAGGCCGACGACGGCCCCCACCAACAGCGCAACAATATCCATGCGTTTAGTGTGTCACCGCCCTCGGACACCGGACGGTTGCCACGACCGTAACGTCTCAACGCGCCACACGCTTCAGCGGGCCCGTGCCACAACGGCTAGATTCGTAGTACCCACACCAAGGAATTCATATGTCTGATCTTCCGCTCATTCCCCACTGGATAAACGGCGCCGCCGTGCCCAGCACCTCTGGCCGCACCGCACCCGTTTTCGACCCTGCCCTCGGCGTAGCGACCAAGAACGTGGGCCTTGCCAACCGTGCCGAGATTGATGCCGCCATAGGCGCGGCTTCGCTGGCCTTCCCCGCCTGGCGCGACGCGTCGCTGGCCAAGCGCACCCAGGTAATGTTCGCGTTCCGCGAGCTGCTCAACGCGCGCAAGGGAGAGCTGGCCGACATCATCACGAGCGAACACGGCAAGGTGCTCTCCGATGCACTCGGCGAGATTGCTCGCGGTCAAGAGGTCGTGGAGTTCGCGTGCGGCATCCAGGACCTACTCAAGGGCTTCTATTCGGAGAACGCATCCACCAATGTCGACGTGTACACGATTCGTCAGCCCATCGGAGTGGTGGGCGTCATCAGCCCGTTCAACTTTCCGGCCATGGTGCCGCTGTGGTTTGTGCCGGTGGCCATCGCCGCGGGTAACGCCGTGGTGCTCAAGCCGAGCGAGAAGGACCCGTCGGCCGCTATTTGGCTGGGTCATATCCTCAAGGAAGCCGGACTTCCCGACGGCATCTTTACCGTGCTGCAGGGCGACAAGGAAGCCGTTGACGGCCTGCTGACCCACCCGGATGTTGCCGCCGTCTCGTTCGTCGGCTCGACCCCCATTGCCAAGTACGTCTACGAAACCGGCGCGGCCAACGGCAAGCGGGTTCAGGCTCTCGGTGGGGCCAAGAACCACATGCTGGTTCTGCCGGATGCCGACCTCGATCTGGTGGCCGACTCGGCCATCAACGCCGGATTCGGTTCGGCGGGCGAACGCTGCATGGCCATCTCGGTGGTCGTTGCGGTGGAGCCCGTGGCCGATGAACTGATTGCCAAGCTCACCGAGCGCATGGCCAAGTTGACCGTGGGCGACGGTCGTCGCTCGTGCGACATGGGCCCGCTGGTCACCGAGGCGCATCGCGACAAGGTGGCCGGTTACATCGACGTCGCCGCGAAAGACGGCGCCACCGTGGTCGTGGACGGCCGCGGCATCGAAGTGGACGGCGACCCCAACGGATTCTGGCTTGGGCCAACACTTCTTGATCGCGTGCCCACCATGTCGAAGGCCTACACCGAAGAAATCTTTGGCCCGGTGCTGAGCATCGTGCGCGTGGCCAGTTATGACGAGGGCGTGAACCTCATCAACTCGGGTGCGTTCGGCAATGGCACGGCCATCTTCACCAACGACGGTGGAGCCGCTCGCCGCTTCCAGAACGAGATCCAGGTGGGCATGGTGGGTATCAACGTGCCGATTCCCGTGCCCGTGGCCTACCACTCGTTTGGTGGTTGGAAGCAGTCCATGTTTGGTGACACCAAGGTGCAC
>JBIIKT010000089.1:0-4922 GCA_044233055.1 Microbacteriaceae bacterium | reverse complement strand
TCTACATTGGTGAACCCGCGCGCGATATCCGTCGCTAGGGTCGGCCGCGAGCTTCTCCGCGCGACGACGGCGCTTTAGGCCGTGTCGACAGCTTGTTGCAGTGCCGCAGCAAACGTCTCTGGAGACTGCGCGCCCGAGATGCCAAATCTGCCGTCGATCACATAGAACGGAACGCCGCTGATGCCGTAGACCTCGGCCTGGGCGATGTCGGCGGCCACCGCCTCGGCGTACTCTCCCGCTTCGAGGCTCCGCCGCGCGTCCGCTGAATCGAGCCCCACCTCGGCAGCCAGCTTGCTCAGCGTGGTGAGGTCACCCACGTGCTCGCCAGTGACGAAGTAGGCCGTCAAGAGCGACTCCTTCATCTCACGCTGCTTGCCACGGGCTTTGGCGTAGTGCAGCAGCTCGTGCGCTTTGCGGGTGTTGGTCTGGTGTACGCGATCAAAGTCGAAGGGCAGCCCCACCTCGGCCGCAATGTTGGTGACGTTCTCGAGCATCGAGCGCACGTGCTCGGGCGACAAGCCCTTGCGCTCTGACAGGTAGTCGAGGGTGCTGCCCGCAAAGTCAACGGGCGTATCCGGGGCGAGTTCAAAGGAATGATACTCAATCTCCACGGGCTGCCCAAAGAGATTTACGCCGCTCTCGAATTTTCTCTTGCCGATGAAGCACCACGGGCACTGCACGTCGGACCAGATATCGACCTTGAGTGGTGTCGTCACGATTCTCCTTGGCGGGTGGTGGCTGGTTGCGGAAAAAATTGTGGGGCCCCGGTTGCCCGGGACCCCACAGCTTAGTTCTTTCGAACTAGGCTTTGACGTTCTTTGCCGCGCGAACTGCCACGATACCGAAGACAACCTTGTTGGTGAGGTCAGCAACGATGTAAACGATGGCTGCAATAGCCGCCGCGGTGGCGAGGTCGAGCGATCCAGGCTCGGAGCCCAGCGACATGAACTGCTGAATGGCGGTACCCAGAGGGTAGATCGACCATCCGATGACCACGAAGTACTTCATGGTCTTTACCGCTGTGGCAGCGAAGTCGTTGCCCGTTGCCTTCACGCCCAGGACCTCAATGATGATCCAGATCCAAGCGAGCACGGAGATGATCATCCATACGTAGACGGCGGGGTCGCCGGGGCGTCCCACGGTCTCACCAAGGAATCCGGCAACGATCATGATGATGTCGGCAACAATCAGACGACCAACAAGGCCCTTCTTGATCTTGCCGGCAAGAGCAGCGATGATGGCGAACTCAAGGAGCAACAGAGGCGTGGTGATGATCCAGTCAACGTAACGAATCACAACAGTGGACTCGATACCCTGGCCGTTCCAAACGTTGGTGGCCATGATGTAGTACATGATGGAGGCCACGAACGTGATCACAGCCGCGTAGATCGCAACGCTGCGAACCTTTGGGCTGAGGTCAGAACGGACGAGCAAGAAATAGAGCGTACCGGCCGCCATGCCGGCAAACCCCAGAATAAACATGTAAGCAGTGATGCCCGAGAGCAACGACAAGCCTTCTGTCATGTTGGCCATTTAAATGAACCTTTCAGGATTTATCTAGCCACACGGTGTGGCACGTCTTAGAGAATACGCGAAACAAGCAACTAAGACGAGTGCATTTTTTCATTGACCGGGCCCGTGTCGGGGTGTATAGCCTCCTCTCAGCAACGGAGGGTGACTCCTAGTGCAGGGCGGAATTGAGGGTGACGCCCTCGCCCGAGCGCGAGATTACCTCGACCGCTCCGGTTGATGAATTGCGCCGGAACAGCAGGCCGTTTTGTCCGCTGAGCTCACGGGCCTTGACGCTCACCAGGTTCTCGCCGTCCCGCACAGCAACCTTAGTTCCCGCCGTGACATAGAGACCGGCCTCGACCACACAGTCGTCACCGAGGGAAATGCCAATGCCCGAATTCGCGCCCAAAAGTGAACGTTCTCCTATTGATACGCGATCGGTTCCGCCGCCCGAGAGAGTTCCCATGATGCTGGCGCCCCCGCCCACGTCCGACCCGTCGCCCACCACAACACCCTGCGAGATGCGCCCCTCCACCATGGCCTTGCCCAAGGTGCCCGCGTTAAAGTTGCAGAACCCCTCGTGCATGATCACCGTTCCGGGAGACAGGTAGGCGCCGAGGCGAACGCGCGACGCGTCGGCAATGCGCACGTCGCGGGGAATCACAAAGTCGGTGAGTCGAGGAAAACGGTCGATTCCGCAGACCTGAATTCCGGCGCGCTGAAGAGCCACTCGCAGGCGCGCGAAGTCATCCGGGTGCACTGCGCCGGCCGTCGTCCAGACCACGTTGGGCAGCAAACCGAAGAGACCATCGAGGTTGAGGTCGTTGGGTCGCACGAGGAGGTGCGAGAGCAGGTGAAGTCGAAGATAGGCATCTGAGGTGGAGGCGGGTGGGGCGTCGAGATCAACCTGAACGGAGACGATTTCTGTTCGCACGCCACGGCGCGGGTCTGAGCCAACCGCCTCGCTGAGCATGGAGTCCATATCGGCAGCAGCGTGGCCGGCAGGAATCGCTCCCAGTGCGGGCTGTGGGTACCACGTATCGAGCACGGTGCCGTCTGCGGTGAGCGTGGCGAGGCCGTCGCCCCAGGCAAGGCGCGGTGCGGGCGTGGTGGTGTCTGACATAGCCTCAAGGTTACCGCCCATAAACTTGGGGCATGACGATGCGCGCCACACTCGATACCGACGGATCGGTAATTGATCTGACGCGTGCGCTGATCGACATGCCGTCTGAGTCGGGCAGCGAATCAGCTCTGGCTGACGCCATTGAGTCGGTGCTAAACAAGTGCGATCACCTCGAGGTGGTGCGCGACGGCGATGCCGTGGTCGCTCGCACCACGCTGGGCAGGCCGCAGCGTGTGATTATTGCCGGACACATCGACACGGTGCCCATTAACAACACTGTTCCGTCACGCCTCGATGAGGTGAATGGCGAGCGCGTGGTGTGGGGGCGCGGTGCGGTCGACATGAAGGCGGGCTGCGCGATTGCGCTCAAGTTGGCCGTTGAGCTCACCGAACCCTCGGTGGATGTGACCTGGATTTTTTATGACCACGAAGAGGTCTCGGCAGAACTGAACGGGATGGGCCGTCTTGCCCGAACTCACCCCGGGCTGCTGGCGGGTGACTTTGCCATTCTCGGCGAACCCAGCAACGCGCGCATTGAGGGCGGCTGCAACGGCACCCTGCGGGTTGAGGTGCGCACGGTCGGTCGCCGCGCCCACTCCGCCCGGGCCTGGACCGGGGAGAACGCCATCCACGCCCTCGCGCCGGCACTCGCGGTGCTCAGTGGCTACGAGGCAGAAACAATCGTCGTGGATGGTCTGGCCTATCGAGAGGGGCTGAGTGCGGTGGGCGTGCGCGGGGGAGTGGCCTCCAATGTCATTCCCGATGAGGCCGTCCTCACCGTCAACTACAGGTTCGCGCCCGACAAGTCCGAGGCGGATGCCGAGGCGCACGTGCGATCCGTGTTTGCCGGATGGGATGTCGTTGTCGTGGACAGCGCGCCCGGAGCCCGCCCGGGGTTGACGTCGGCGATTGCCGCGGAGTTCGTGAGTGCGGTGGGTGGCGAACCACAACCCAAGTACGGCTGGACTGATGTGGCCAGGTTTAGTGCGTTGGGGATTCCCGCGGTGAACTTTGGCCCAGGGAATCCGGAACTGGCGCACACCGACGACGAGAACGTGCCCATCGTGGAGATAGAAACCTGCGCGAGCGTGCTGCGAAGCTGGCTCGGCGCACCGCGGGCATGAGGTCACCGGCTCACCTGAGAAAATCGAGCGGTGCGCACCGCGTGCCGTGGTGGTTTGCCGTCATCCTCGTTTTTGTGGGCGGCCGTCTCGCCTCGACCGCCATCCTGCTGGTTTATGCGAGCGTGCAGGGCGAGAATCCGTGGACGTCGGCACAACCCAACCTGTTCGACTTTTCGAGCATGTGGGACGGCCGCTGGTACAACATCATCGCCGAGGGCGGTTATCCCGTAACCCTTCCGTACACCGACGACGGCAACGTTGGCGAGTCACAGTGGGCGTTCCTGCCGGTGTATCCCGCACTGGTCAAAATGATCATGCTTGTCACCGGACTGCCGTGGGCCGTTGCCGGAGTGTCGCTGTCCCTGTTGGCCGCGCTGGCCACGTCGTTCGTTCTCTACCTCCTGGTGCGCCGCGTCACCGGCAGCCCCGCACAGGCACTCTTTACCCTCGTGCTCTTTCAGGTCTCGCCGATTTCACCGCTCCTGCAGCTCGCCTATGCCGAGTCGCTGCAGTGGCTGCTGATCGTGTCGATTCTGTATCTGCTGGTCCTGCGTCGATTTGGCACCATGATTCCGCTGCTGATCGTTTTGGCATTCACCCGCCCCGGGGCGCTGGCCATGGCGCTGGCCTTTGTGATCTACGGCATCTGGCGCTGGCGCGAACGGCGTCGCGACGCGTTCCCGCGGGCCGAGCGGTGGTGGTTGGTTGCCGCCACGGCGACCGCGGGTATTGCCGGACTCGCGTGGGTGGTGATCGCCGGCGTGGTGACGGGAGTGCCCACGGCCTACTTCGAGACCGAACTGGCGTGGCGCTCGGCCTACATCGGTTATCAAGAGCTGGTGCCGTTCACTCCGTGGCTCTTCGGCCTCGAGTGGTGGTTGCCCGTGTGGGGCGTGCCGGTCGACGTGACCGTCTGGCTGGGTCCGCTGATCTTCGCTGGTCTGTTTTTGTTGCTCGCGGGATACCTGTTCTTGCCGGCCACGCGTCGCGCCGGAATCGAAATTCGGGCGTGGGTGCTCAGCTATTCCCTATATCTGCTTGCCGTCTTCTTCCCGCAGTCGTCGACGTTTCGGCTCTTGGGCCCGCTCTTTCCCGGCCTCGTGCCATTTGCCGCACCCAAGAACTGGTTTTACCGGGTGGGAATCGTGCTTGTGGCCCTCGCC
>JBIIKT010000003.1:0-16942 GCA_044233055.1 Microbacteriaceae bacterium | reverse complement strand
CTTGAGCTTGCGGCGGTGCAGCAGAATCTCACCGTTTTTACCAATCGCCGTCTGAGCCATGTAGAGGGTGCCGTGGGCACGCTCGCTGTAGCCGGTAAAGATCGCAATCTTGTTGTCGCGCGCCGCTTCGCGAATGCGCATCATCTGCGGGCTGTCCACCGCGAGCGAGTTCTCGTGGTAGCGGCCAACGTAGGGCATCTGCTCGGGAACAGGAACGGTCCACAGGAACTGGGGATAGCCCGGAATCCATGTCTCGGGGAAAGCAATGAGTTCAACACCCTCGCTGGCGGCCTTTTTCATCAAAGCGATGGTCTTGTCGACGGTGCCGTCGAGATCCAACCACACGGGCTCGGCTTGAACGGCAGCAACCTTAAATGTTCGACTCATGATGACAAACCTCCTTGTTCGTAAACCGAGCAGACTCCCGGCGTTACGCCCAGCGTATGGAGTCGGCGCCCTTTCCGGCTCGGCAGGTTGGGCGGTCATCAGTCGGCGTTTTGTGCGAGACGGCTAGCAGGTTGTTCGCGCGCCCGGCATACTTGAGGTAGCAAACGACCGGGTCGATGAGGCGACGAGGCCTCACACCGGCGACACAGGGATGGCGCCATGGGCATGATCACGGCACGGAATGCCGACGAGTGGCTCGACGTCGCCAGCCAAAGTTTTGTTCCCCTGACGTTCCAGCGCGTTGCGTCATCCTTTAACGCGGAGATGGATTGGCGCACGCTCAGTGACGAAGTGAGCATTGCCGGCATCAGCTCGCAAGCTATTGTCATCGACCGCACCGAAAGACTCGCTGCGCTCTCCGTGAGTGACGACATCCACATCTCGCTTCAGGTGAACGCGCGCGGATCTGTGGTGCAGGGCAGCAATATCGCCTCGGTGAGCCCCGGCTCGGTAACCCTGACCGAAACGAATAGACCCTTCACTCTGAACTACGTGGAACCAAACCAGCGTCACATCGTTCTGCAAACGAGTCGCCAGGCGCTCGGCGTGAGCGACGAGGTTCTGCACCACGCTGCCGGTCGTCACCTGTCGGGCATGAATCCGGCGCGCGACGCTTATGTTTCTCTCGTCACCTCGTTCATGGCCCAGCGCTCGCCGGTTTCCGAGGCGGGAGCCGCCGAGATGTCGGCACTGGTCACCTCGCTCGCGTCGGCCATGCTTCGTTCCGCGTGGGAGTCCGCCCCCACGCTGCCCAGTTCGGCCGAGGCGATGCACGTGGCCATGGTGTCGTTTATTCGAATGCACCTCACGTCGCGCTTTCTTTCTCCCGAGACCGTGGCCAAGGCACACTTCGTGTCGCGCCGCCGGCTCTACGAGATTTTTGAGGCGTCCGGAGAGTCTCCGGCCGACACCATCCGGCGCGAGCGCATCGAGCGTGCCAAACTCGAACTCATCGACCCAACTCGCCTCGGCACATCGATCGCGGATATCGCTTTTGAGTTCGGCTTTAGTGACGTCACCACATTTACGCGGGCGTTCCGCCGCTACGTGGGATGCACGCCCAGCGAGTGGCGCTTCGGGGAGCATTCGGTCGGAGCCTAGGCCCGCACACACCGAGTAAACTTGACGCATGCCTCTCGTGCCTCGCCCTGTAGACATCCCCAAGATTCCGCGCGCACTGAGGTTCTATCAGGTGTGCTCCATCATCACCGGAACGTTCCTACTGTTGCTCGTCGTCGAGATGGTGCTGCGCTACGGTTTTGGCTACTACGCCGAGCTGGGTGGCCCCTACGGCTTTGTCTGGCTCGTTCCCTACGACGAGGTCGTGGCTGTCAACCTCTCGCTCGTGGTGGTGACCGTTCACGGCTGGCTCTACGTGGTTTATCTCATCGCGTGTTACCTGCTGTGGACGTACATGCGTTGGACTTTCCTGCAGCTCTTTTGGCTTGCGATGGGCGGAATTATCCCGCTGCTTTCGTTCTTCCTTGAGAGCGCCTACACGCGGCGCGTGCGCGCATTCTTGGCTCAAAAACAGAGTGCCGCTGATCGGGTAGCGCCCGCGAAGGTCTCTGCGTGACGAAACCAGGCGTGACCAAACCAGGCGTTTCCGATCCGAGCCCCGTTCTCGTTGTCGACTTTGGCGCGCAATACGCCCAGCTGATTGCGCGACGCGTGCGCGAGGCCGGTGTGTACTCCGAGATTGTTCCGCACGCCATTTCGGCGGCCGACGTTGCCGCCAAGAACCCGGCGGCCATAGTGCTCAGCGGTGGTCCCTCAAGTGTCTACGAACCCGGTGCCCCCACACTCGACGCCGGCATTCTCGAACTGGGCATTCCCGTCTTTGGAATTTGCTACGGATTCCAGTCGATGGCCGCGGCTCTCGGCGGAATCGTTGCCCAGACGGGCGGGCGTGAATACGGCGCAACGCCCATGCGCCTGAATCACGGCGAGCACCCGCTCGTTGCCGGACAGCCCGAGGATCAAACCGTGTGGATGAGTCACGGCGACCAGGTGGCCACGGCCCCCGCCGGTTTCGACGTGGTGGCGTCCACTGAAGCCACGCCCGTGGCGGCCTTCGCCAACGATGAGCGCCGCCTCTATGGCGTGCAGTGGCACCCCGAGGTGAAGCACTCCGAGTTTGGGCAACGCGTGCTCGAGAACTTCTTGCACGACCTCGCGGGCTTGCCCGGCGATTGGAACCCCGGCAACATCATCGACCAGCAGGTGGCCAACATCCGTGCGCAGGTGGGCGATGCTCGAGTGATCTGCGGACTCTCGGGCGGCGTGGACTCGGCCGTTGCCGCGGCCCTCGTGCACAAGGCCGTGGGTGATCAGCTGGTGTGCGTGTTTGTGGATCACGGCCTGCTGCGCCAAGACGAGCGTCGCCAGGTCGAAGAGGATTACGTGGCGGCCACGGGAATTCGACTCGTCACGGTTGACGTGCGCGACCAGTTCCTCACTGCGCTCGCTGGCGTCACCGACCCCGAAGATAAGCGCAAGATCATTGGCCGCGAGTTCATCCGTTCGTTCGAGCAGGCCGAGCGCGACCTCGTTGCCGTGGCGGCGGCGGACGGCGAGCCTATCCGTTTTCTCGTGCAGGGCACGCTCTACCCGGATGTGGTGGAGTCGGGTGGCGGTTCGGGTACGGCCAACATCAAGAGCCACCACAACGTGGGCGGCCTGCCCGACGACCTGCAATTCGAACTGGTGGAGCCGCTGCGCGCGCTGTTCAAGGACGAGGTGCGTGCCATTGGGCGCCAGCTCGGCCTGCCGCACGAAATTGTGGGACGCCAGCCGTTCCCCGGCCCGGGCCTCGGCATTCGCATCGTGGGGGAGGTGACGCAGGAACGTCTCGACCTATTGCGCGAGGCCGACGCCATTGTTCGTGCCGAGCTCACCGCGGCCGGCCTCGACGACCAGATCTGGCAGTGCCCGGTGGTGCTGCTGGCCGATGTCCGCTCGGTGGGCGTCATGGGCGACGGACGAACCTACGGTCACCCCATTGTGTTGCGCCCGGTCTCGAGCGAAGACGCCATGACCGCCGACTGGACGCGCCTGCCCTACGACCTGCTGGCCAAAATCTCCAATCGCATCACCAACGAGGTGGCCGGAGTCAACCGCGTGGTGCTCGACGTGACGAGCAAGCCGCCCGGCACGATCGAGTGGGAATAGACCTCGACTAGTTGCTGCGTGAAATAGCCAGGATGCGCAGGATCTGCAGGTACAGCCACACGACCGTGAGCATGATGCTGAACACGCCGGTCCACTCGTACTTGGCCGGTGCCTTGTTGGCGATGCCCGTCTTAATCATGGTGAAATCCATCACCAGCGAGTAAGCGGCCATGAGCACCATCAGCAGGCCAATGATCACGCCGAGGGGGATGCCGAAGACTTTGATGCCCTCGAGGCCCCAGGGGTCGTTGTTCACTCCCGTGACCATGAGCAGGATGTTCACGATGGAAAACGCCAGGTAGCTGAGCACCACGACGAAGAAAATCTGCGTGGCTCGCTTGCTGACGCGCACCTTGCCGCTGGCAAAGAGGGCCAGAGTCACGGCAAAAACAACCGCGGTGGCGATAACGGCTTGAACCACGATGCCGTCCCAGAGGGTGTTGTACATCATCGACAGACCGCCGAGCAGCACGCCTTCGACCAGCGCGTAAAGAAGAATGAGAGCCGGAACGGGTTCGCGCTTGAAGATGTTCACCATGGCCAGCACGAAGGCACCGATGCCCGTCACCATGAGCACGCCGCCGGCAATAGCGGGGTTACTGGCGACGATCAGCCAGCCGACAACACCACCGACGAGCAATACGGCAAAGCCAAGAACCGACTTCATGAGAGTGCTCTCGAACGTCATGGGCTTCTCGGCAACAGTGTTCTCCGAGGTGAGTTCGTAGAGCTTCTGAAGATCCTCGGCCGACATGTTTTGTTTGTCTTTGAAAGCCGGGTTGCGTCGGAACGCGGGGTTGGTCATCGTCATGGTGAGAGGTTCCTTTTCGTGGGTGGAGAGCCTATACACCTATCATGCCTTATCGCGCATTGAGATTGGCTGGGCGTTGCCGGAACGCACGGGGTCGTTGTCAGTGGGTACTCTTGACGTATGTCTCCTCGCCCGATTGTGATCGCCCACCGCGGCGCGTCGGGTTACCTGCCGGAGCACTCGCGAGCCGCCTACGAATTGGCGATCAAGCAGGGTGCCTTCGCAATCGAGCCGGATGTCGTGGTCTCACGGGACGGCGTGCTCGTTGTGCGCCATCACGTGGAACTCTCGCAGTCCACCGACGTTCGATCGCGCGTGGAGTATGCCGATCGCTACACATCGAAGGTGGTCGACGGTCAGGTGGAGACCGGCTGGTTTGTCGAGGACTTCACGTGGGCGGAGCTGGCCACCATCAACTGCGTTGAGCCGCATCCGCAGATTCGCCCCGATAGTGCTGCCCACTCGGGCGAAGAGCCGCTGCTTCGCCTCGAGGATGTGCTCAAAATTGCCCACCGCGCGTCGAGCAAACCCACCGTGGTGATTGAACTGAAGAATCCCTCCTACTTCGCTGCTCTGGGTCTCAACATGGCCGAACTCCTGGGTCAGGTGATTGCCGACGCCGGATGGAAACGCAACGACGCGCGATTGGTGGTGGAGAGTTTCGAGAAGAGTGTGCTGATTCGCCTGCGGACGTCGGGCATCGCCAGCCAGCACATTTACCTGTGCGAGCAAGACGGTTCCGCGTATGACGAAGTACTGCGCCTGGGCGGCGGTCTCAACTACCGAGACGAGCTGTCCTCGAGCGGCATGATTAATGTCGCCAAAGAGGTCACGGGCATCAGCCTCGACGTGTCCATCTTGCTCAATCGCGATGGCAGTGGTCCGGCCCTCGTTCAGCGCGCGCACGATCTGGGCCTCACGGTGTACGCCTGGACGCTGCGGGCCGAGAACAAGTTCTTACCCCGCGATTACGCCGAGGGGTTCGACCCCAAGAACTGGGGCCGATGGGAAGACTACTTCGGCCTCGTTCTCGACACCGGCGTCGACGGCATTTTTGTGGATCAGCCCGATATCGCCCTGCGGCTCATTGCAGAACGCGAGTCGCGCCAATGAGTGAGGTTGCGCCCGTCGGCAGTCTTCTCGACGGGCTCAACCCCCCACAGCGCGAGGCGGTTACTTTTCGTGGCCCTGCTCTGCTGATTGTGGCCGGCGCCGGATCGGGCAAAACGCGTGTGCTCACCCACCGCATTGCCGGGCTGATCGCCAATCGCGAAGCGTGGCCCAGTCAGATTCTGGCCATCACGTTTACCAACAAGGCTGCCGCCGAGATGCGTGAGCGCGCTGAGGCGCTCATGGGTTCGGCAGCCGAGGGCATGTGGATCTCCACGTTCCACTCGGCCTGTGTGCGCATCTTGCGCCGTGAGGCCGAGAACTTTGGCTTCACCAAGAGTTTCACCATCTACGACAGTCACGATTCGCGCACGCTCATCAAGCGGATTATCAAGGCGCAGGAGGCCGACGAATACGGTTGCACGGTAGCCGGTGTGGCCAGCCGCATCTCCAAAATTAAAAACGAGCTGGCCGATGCCGATTCGTTTGCGCGCACCGCCAACGAGAGCGACCCCAACGAACTCGCCTTCTTGGGTGTCTTTCGCGAGTATCAGCGTGCGCTGCAGGCCGCCAACGCTTTCGACTTCGACGACCTGATTGGCCAGACGGTCTTCCTCTTCCGTGCCTTTCCGCACGTGGCCGACGTTTATCGAAAGCGCTTTCGGCACGTTCTTGTCGACGAGTATCAGGACACCAACCACGCTCAGTACGCGCTGATTCATGAGCTCACTCGGGAAACCGAAGACGGTCAGCCGGGTGCGTCGCTCACCGTGGTGGGTGATTCCGACCAGTCGATCTACTCCTTCCGCGGCGCCGACATTCGCAACATCGCCGAGTTCGAAAGGGACTTTCCGGGCGCGAGCGTGATCCTGCTGGAGCAGAACTACCGCTCAACTCAGACCATCCTCAGCGCGGCCAACGCCGTGATTGCCAACAACTTTGACCGCAAAGCGAAGAGCCTGTGGACCGATGTGGGCGCGGGCGACAAAATCCTCGGCTTCACCGGCTATTCGGCGCACGACGAGGCCCAGTTCGTGGTCGACGAAATCAACGCGCTGCACGCGCAGGGCATGGCGTACTCGCAGATGTCGGTGTTCTACCGAACCAACGCGCAAACCCGTGCTCTCGAAGAAATCTTTATTCGTTCGGCCCTGCCCTATCGGCTCATCGGCGGCACCAAGTTCTACGAGCGCGCCGAAATCAAAGACGCCATGGCCTACCTCATCTCGGTGGTCAACCCCGCCGACGCACTAGCCGTGCGCCGCATTCTCAACACGCCCAAGCGCGGGCTGGGCCCGGCCGCCGAGGCGCAGATTCAGAGCTTTGCCGACCTCAACGGCATCACGGTTCGTGAGGCCCTGCGTTCGGCCGACAGCCTGAGCTTCGGGCCCAAGGCCGTTCGGGCCATTTCCGATCTCAGCGCACTTCTCGACGAGGCCACGGCGCTCGCCGACGGGGGAGCGGTGGCAGAGGTGCTGCAGGTCCTCATGCAGAAGACGGGCTACCTCGATCAACTGCGCACGTCGAAGGACCCGCAGGACGAAGCCCGCGCCGAGAACGTCGACGAGCTCATGGCCGTCACCAAAGAGTTCGCCAAGAACAACCCCGAGGGCACACTCATCGACTTCCTCACCGAGGTGGCCCTCGTGGCGGCCGCCGATGAGCTCGATGACGAGTCGGGTTCGGTCAGTCTCATGACGCTGCACACGGCAAAGGGTCTGGAGTACGACGCGGTCTTCATCACCGGCGTTGAAGAAGAGTTGCTGCCGCACCGGATGGCGGCCATGGAGCCCGGCGGCCCGGCCGAGGAGCGACGCCTTTTCTACGTGGGAATTACGCGCGCTCGCCAACGGCTTTTTATTTCACTCGCGATGACCCGTGCTCAGTTTGGGCAGAGCGCCCCCGCGGCACCTTCCCGTTACCTGCAGGAGATTCCCGCCGAACTTATCGAATGGCGCGAACAGCCCGGCATGCTCGGGGGCTGGCGCGATGCGCCCTCCCGTTCCTTGGGCCGCTCGGGCGGCTGGGGCGATGAGGGGGGTTGGTCATCGGTGACGCCCGTCAAACCCAAAACCGAATGGGCTAACCGCGTCACGAATCAGATCCGCGACAACGGCGACCTCACGTTGCAGGTGGGCGATCGCATCACACACGTCGACTTTGGCGAGGGAACCGTGATGGATGTCACCGGCGTCGACACCAAACGCGTGGCCCACGTGCGCTTCGATCAGGCCGGGCCCAAGAAGCTGCTGATAAAGATCGCTCCGATCGAGAAGATCTAGCTCGTCAGAGAGAGCACGCGCGCCGGAAAAAGCCAGAGTGCTATCCGACACTCGTGCCGAGGAGCGAACCAATGAGGTAGGTAACGCCAAGGGCGAGTGCGCCACCAATCGTCACTCGAAGAATCGAGCGGGGCATGGGGCTACCGCCGATGAAGGCGCCTACTCCGCCGGTGATGGCGAGAGCAACAATCACAGCAATAACGGTGGCGGGAATGCGCCACTCCGGGGGCGTCAGTAAAACGGCAAGCACGGGAAGGATGGCCCCACAGAGGAAGGCAATGGCTGAAGACAGCGCGGCGTGCCAGGGGTTCGAGATGTGTTCCTCGCGAATGTTGAGTTCGGCCTCGAGGTGCGCGGTGAGGGCATCGTGCTCGGTGAGCTCGAGGGCCACTTGTTTCGCTGTGGTCGCGGAAAGCCCTTTTTGCTCGTAGATCGCCACGAGCTCGGCAAACTCTTCCTCGGGCATTTCCTCGAGCTCACGCTTTTCCTTTCGGATCAGGGCGAGCTCGCTGTCACGCTGGCTCGACACCGAAACGTACTCGCCGAGAGCCATGGAGATCGCGCCGGCGGCCACACCCGCCACGCCGGCAATGAGGATGGCGGTTGTGTTGGTGGGATTAACGGCCGCCACGCCCACGACTAACGCGGCAACCGAGACGATTCCGTCGTTCGCGCCCAACACGCCGGCGCGCAGCCAATTGAGCTTTGACGCAAAGGCGGCGTCGTGGGGTTCGAAGTGTGTGGGTGTGCTCATGACTCCACCCAACCAGAAGACGACGACGTTTGCCATTCTGCCAGTGGGCGGAATCGTGAAGCCCGCTCGGCACCGCAATATGAGAGTAGAGTCAACACGGTCGTTTATCTCGACATCAAGACTGGTTGTTGGGTCTCGACCACATCCCGCAGACGCATCTATCGCGCTGTCGCAGCGCGCGCAAAGGAATACAGGTACGTGGATCTCTACGAGTATCAGGCCCGTGACATGTTCGAAAGCTACGGGGTGCCTGTGCTCCCCGGCATCATCGCTGACACCCCGGCTGAAGCCCGGGCCGCCGCCGAGAAGCTGGGTGGCGTTGTCGTTGTCAAAGCTCAGGTAAAGGTGGGTGGCCGCGGTAAGGCTGGTGGCGTCAAGGTTGCCAAGACCCCCGACGAAGCAGAAGCCGCCGCCGAGGCCATTCTGGGGCTCGACATCAAGGGCCACGTGGTCAAGCGCGTCATGATTGCTGCCGGCGCGCGCATCACGGAGGAGTACTACTTCTCGGTGCTCCTCGACCGGGCCAACCGTTCGTACCTGTCTCTCGCCAGCTTCGAGGGTGGCATGGACATCGAGCAGCTGGCCGAAGAGCGCCCCGACGCCCTCGCGCGTGTCGACGTAGACGCCATGACCGGAATCGATCTGGCGAAGGCCAAGGAGATTGCCGTTGCAGCGAAGTTCCCGCCACACCTGATCGACAAAGTGGCGCCCGTTTTGGTGAAGCTCTACGAGGTCTACACCGGCGAAGATGCCACGCTCGTGGAGGTCAACCCCCTCGTGCTCACCGAAGAGGGCGACATCGTGGCCCTCGACGGCAAGGTGTCGCTCGATGAGAACGCGGCGTTCCGTCACCCCCACCACGAAGCCCTTGAAGACAAGGCCGCAGCCGACCCGCTCGAGGCCAAGGCGAAGGCCATGGACCTCAACTACGTCAAGCTCGACGGTCAGGTGGGAATCATCGGCAACGGTGCCGGCCTCGTCATGAGCACCCTCGACGTGGTGGCCTACGCCGGTGAAAAGCACGGTGGTGTTAAGCCCGCCAACTTCCTCGACATCGGCGGTGGCGCCTCGGCCGAGGTCATGGCGAACGGACTCGAGGTCATTCTCGGCGACGCACAGGTCAAGAGCGTTTTCGTGAACGTATTCGGTGGCATCACCGCCTGTGACGCGGTGGCCAACGGAATCGTCGCCGCTCTCGAGATCTTGGGATCGAGCGCGAGCAAGCCTCTGGTTGTTCGCCTCGACGGCAACAACGTCGAGGAGGGCCGTCGCATCCTCGCCGAAGCCAACCACCCGCTGGTCACACTGGCCGCCGGCATGGACGAGGGCGCCGACAAGGCCGCCGAACTCGCCGCCAAGTAAGCATCTACGAACGAAGAGAAAAAGAAAACCATGTCGATCTTTCTGCATAAAGACTCCAAAGTCATCGTCCAGGGCATCACCGGCGGCGAAGGAAGCAAGCACACCGCACGCATGCTGGCTGCCGGCACGCAGGTTGTGGGTGGCGTCAATGCGCGCAAGGCGGGCACCACGGTCACGCACGGTGACGTTGAGCTTCCCGTGTTCGCCACGGTCGCCGAGGCCATGGCTGCTACCGGTGCGGATGTCTCGATTGCTTTTGTGCCGCCGGCCTTCTCAAAGGACGCCGCCATCGAGGCCATCGACGCGGGCATCGGCCTGCTCGTGGTCATCACCGAGGGCATTCCCGTTCAGGACACGGCCGAGTTTTGGGCCTACGCCTCGAGCAAGGGCAACAAGACGCGCATCATCGGCCCCAACTGCCCGGGCATCATTACGCCCGGCGAGTCGCTCGTGGGCATCACGCCCGCCGACATTGCCGGCAGTGGCCCCATCGGGCTGGTCTCGAAGTCGGGAACGCTCACGTACCAGATGATGTTTGAGCTGCGCGACATCGGCTTCTCCACCGCGATCGGAATTGGTGGAGACCCTATCGTGGGCACCACTCACATCGATGCTCTAGCCGCGTTTGAGGCCGACCCCGACACAAAGGCCATCGTGATGATCGGTGAGATTGGTGGCGACGCCGAGGAGCGCGCGGCCGACTTCATCAAAGCCAATGTGACCAAACCCGTCGTGGGCTACGTTGCTGGATTTACGGCTCCCGAGGGAAAGACCATGGGCCACGCCGGCGCCATTGTCTCGGGCTCGGCGGGGACTGCCCAGGCCAAGAAGGAAGCTCTCGAGGCCGTTGGTGTGAAGGTGGGCAAGACGCCCAGCGAAGCAGCGCGCCTGATGCGCGAGATTGTGGCCGCGCTGTAGTCCTCTGTGGCGCGTCTATTCCCAGCGGCTAGACCGCGGGGCGTGACGTGTCGTTGAGGAACGACAACACGGCGCTCACGCGAGCGTTGTTGCCCTCGGGAATCCCGAGGGTGGCATAGATCGCACTCAGGTGATTCACGACAGAGTTGCTGGCGATGCCCAAGAGTTCGGCGATGCCCTGGTTGGAAAGTCCGGTTGCCACGAGTCGCAGAATCTCGAACTGGCGGGGCGTCAGGGCACCCACGGGAGAACCGAGACGTGGTTGAGAACGCAGTAGGAGCTCGCCGTCAATCACCGATTCACCGCGCGACGCCTTCTGGATAGCGTCGACGAGCACGCTCAGCGACGTGGATGACGTCTTGGAGAGGTATGACCAGTGCTTGCGATCCTCGGCCGGGAGCGTGGTGAGAATTTCGAGAACATCCTGAGCCGAGATCAAGACAATCTTGAGGTCCGGATCTGCTCGGCGAAGTGCCACGCCCAGACCGATACCGTTTCCGTCCAAGAGTTCGATGTCGAGCAGGGCCACGTCGACCTCTCCCGGAAGGATGAGGAGCCGGGCGTGCGTGGAGCCCTCTGCTGCAACAACGACATCGATGTCGGAGACATCGTCGAGGGCGGCCTTGAGGAGGTCTCGATAGAGCTGGTGGTCTTCAACGATGGCAACACGAATGGGGGAATGATTCACACGGTTATTATTCCTGAAGCCGTTAGTGTTTTTACCCCTAACCTGAGGGGTGAGGCATTCCTGACACAATGGGCACAGACCTCACTCACGGAAAGTTGGTTGTCATGCCTTCTTCGGCTCCCGCCGCGCAAAAGCGCCCACGGTCCATCGTCAGCGGAATCCTGCTGGCTCTCGCCGTTGTACTCACACCCCTGGCACTGGTTACCAACTGGGCCGCCGTCCAGGTGGACAATACCCAGCGGTTTGTCGACACTCTTGGTCCGCTCGCCTCGAATCCCAAAATCCAAGAGTTGGTGATTAACGAGGTCACCAACAAACTCGATGAGACGGTGGACTTTGCGGGAACCACGTCATCGCTCATCGACGGGCTGGGTTCCGCGCTGGGCCTTCCCCCAACCGCCAAAGACGCCCTCGGACTCTTTTCTGATCCGCTCGCCGCCGGGGTGAAGGGGCTGGTACGCGAGGCCGTGGGCAAAGTGGTGAAGTCCGATGGTTTTCAGGCCGCGTGGACCCAAACACTCACGATCACCCAAGAGCAATTGACAAAGCTCCTCAAGGGCGAGGAATCCGGCGTGCTCAAGATGGCGGCAGACGGAACCATCACCCTGAACCTGAAGCCGGTTATCGCCGAGGTCAAGCAAAGTCTGATCAACAGCGGCGCGGGTTTTGCCGCGGCGATTCCTGAGATGGATCTCACCATCGACGTGGGAAAGATTCCCGAACTGGCTGTGGCCAGGGTCGTCTACCAAGTAGGCATCGGCGTGGGAACGTGGCTGCCCTGGGTGGTGGTCGGCCTCTACCTTTTGGGCTTCGCGTTAGCCATTCGCCGCGTTCGCGCCGTGCTCATCACCAGTGTCTTCCTGCTCATCTCATCGGTGCTCATGCTGGTTGTCTTCTCGTTCGGCCGTCTGCTCGCCATCAACAGCGTCAGTGATGAGTTCGCGCCCGCGGTGGGCGTGGTGTGGGATGCGGTATCGGCCTACGCGGTGACGGTCGTGGCCGGACTCATCGCCCTCAGCGTCATTGCCCTGCTGGCATCGTGGATCTTCTTGGGCGACGAGCGATCACCCGTTCGCCAGTGGTTTAGTCGCACGTTCGCGTCGTTGCGGGCCCGACTAGACCGCCTGGGTATCACGATGGGCAGTACCGGGCAAGTCTTGTACCGATTCCGCATTGCCATTCGCGTGGTCATCATTGTGATTGCCGGGTTGCTCGTTGCCGTGGTGCAACCCATGAACGTGGGTACGGTGATGTGGGCGTGCATTAACGCTCTACTGTTCTTGCTCGCGCTGGAACTCTTGCAGCGCCCGCCCGTGGTCGTGGCTAAACCGGCAGCAAAGAAGGCGGCCCCCACGAAGCGTGCGGCCCCCACGAAGCGGGCCACCTCGGCACGCAAGTAACGAAACTCAGTGAGGTAATGGGCCCGACACGTTTCTCGGCCGCCGCTGTTGCGGCCGTCGAGGCAGTCGTTGTTGTGTTCGCGGGACTTGCCATTCCGCTTATTCCACTCACCATCCTGTGGGTGACCAACATTGATTCCGGTATTCAGTGGGATGTCTACTACCGTGCCTCAGCGGACATTTGGCTGCTCGGTCACGGGGTGCACTTCACCGTCACACTCGATCCTGCACTTGCTGCGTCTCTCAATCTGCCGGGCATCGACGCCCCGTTCTTGCTGTCTCTAGCCCCCACGGGTTTCGCTCTGCTCACCTTTCTCATGGCCATGCGGCTCGGTCGGCGAACCGTTGAAGCTGAAGTCCGAGTTATTGGCCCCACAACGGCAATCGTTACTTTTGCGCTGGTTTCCGTGGCTATTGCGTTCAGCACGCTCAACGAGTCGGCCATGCCGACGCTATGGCGGGTCTTCACACTTCCCACGGTCATCTTTATCGCCGGTCTGCTCGTCGGTGCCCGTGGCGAGATGGGTCGTTCCGGTGGTCGAGCCGAGAACGTGAAGAAGCGGGTTACGGTCTGGACCCGCACGCTGTCTCCGCAGATGCGCGCGTGGTTTCGGGCTTCGCTGGTGGGTGGGCTGGGCGCGGTGTGCATTCTCACCATGGTGGCGGCGTTTGTTACGGCGGCATTGTTCATCGCGCGCTTTCCGCAAATTGTCGCTCTCTACGAGGGCCTGCAAGCGGGCGCCGAAGGTGGCGCCGTGGTCACCCTCGCCGAGCTCGCGTACCTCCCCAACATCGTCTTCTGGGTTTTTTCGTGGCTGAGTGGTGCTGGTTTTGCGCTGGGACGCGGTTCGTGGATTTCACCGGCGGGCGCCGACATTGGCCCACTCCCCTCCCTGCCTGTTTTTGGTCTTGTGCCGGAGGGGCAGGTTCCGGGCGGTTACCTGTGGCTCATCGTTCCCGTTGTCGCAACGTTCGTGGCGGCACGTCTCGTCCGATCGAGTCTTGTTGCCAGCGTCTACCCGCAAGAACGTGGGCGGTGGATGCTCGCCACCGCGGCGGGCATGGCCGTCGTTGCTGCGCTGGTCACACTCTTTCTGGCCCTCGCTACCTCGGGCTCGGTGGGTCCGGGACGCATGGCTGCGTTTGGCCCCACCCCCTGGCTCACCACGGTGTGGGTGCTCGGAGTCACGCTCGTCGTGGGGCTCATCGGACTTCTCCCCCCGGGTCGGTCGGCGGCCCAACGTTAGACTAAAGGCGTGTACTCGGTTGTCGTGCTCATCTCTGGATCGGGTTCCAACCTCCGCGCACTTCTCGAAGCGGCTTCCTCTGCCGACTACCCCGCTCGCGTCGTTGCCGTGGGTGCAGATCGTGAGTGCGACGGGCTGATCCACGCGGACGAGTTCGGAATTCCCACCTTTGTGGTTGACCCTGCAGCCTTCTCCTCGCGCGAAGACTGGGGGAGTGCGCTCGTGGGTGCCATCGAGCCATGGCAGCCCGATCTGGTGCTTTGCGCCGGGTTTATGCGCATCTTGCCCGCTTCCGCCGTGGCGGCCCTGTATCCGCGCCTGATCAACATGCACCCCGCCCTGCTGCCTCTCTACCCCGGTGCCCACGCGGTGCGAGACGCGCTGGCCGACGGCGCCATCGTGACCGGTGCCACTATTCACGTGGTCGACGAGGGCGTTGACACCGGGCCGGTGATTCGCGCCCGAGAGGTGGCCGTGCACCCGGACGATAGCGAATCGAGCCTGCACGAGCGCATTAAGGTAGAGGAACGGCAGCTCATCGTCGAGACCGTCGCAGACATTGCACGTGAACGCATTGACCTTGAGGAGATATCCCGCCGATGAGTGGCCCGCAGCACGATCCCGGCCTGTATCGCGAACGCGACCAGGTGGCTGTTCGTCGAGCGCTCATCTCGGTGAGCGATAAGACCGGTCTCGTTGACCTAGCGTCGTCGCTTCACGCGGCGGGGGTCGAAATGGTGTCAACCGGTTCAACCGCTGCGGCCATACGCGACGCGGGGTTCGACGTGACCGACGTGAGCGAGGTGACGGGTTTTCCCGAGTCCCTCGACGGCCGCGTCAAGACTCTGCACCCCGGCGTGCACGCGGGCATTCTCGCGGACCTTCGCTTGGCCTCGCACGAACAACAACTCGTGGATCTCGGCATTTCGCCCTTCGAACTCGTGGTGGTAAATCTCTATCCGTTTCGCGAAACCGTTGCCTCCGGTGCGCTCGAGAACGACATCATCGAGCAGATTGATATCGGGGGCCCCGCGCTCGTTCGCGCTTCGGCAAAAAACCACGCGAACGTTGCCGTGGTGGTCTCGCCGGCAGATTATGCACGCGTTGTCGCTCAGGTGTCAGAGGGCGGGACCACGCTCGCGCTTCGTCGCGAGCTGGCCGCCGAGGCCTTCAGCCACACGGCCGCGTACGACGCCAGCGTGGCCGGCTGGTTTGTGCGCGACGAGAAGTTTCCCCACACCTACTCGGTCTCGGTGCGTCGCGAGCAGGTGCTGCGCTACGGCGAGAACGCTCATCAGGAGGCGGCCCTCTATCGCGAACCGCTGGGTAGCGGCATCGCACAAGCGGTTCTGCTGGGCGGCAAGGAAATGTCGTACAACAACTATGTCGATGCCGATGCTGCTGTCCGGGCCGCGTTCGACTTCATCAATCCCGCCGTGGCCATTATCAAGCACGCCAATCCCTGCGGCATCGCTGTGGGCCGCGACAAGGCCGTTGACCAGATCGCTTCGGCGCATCAGCGCGCTCACGCGTGTGACCCGGTATCGGCTTTTGGCGGCGTGATTGCGGCCAATCGAGCCGTGACCCTCAAGATGGCCGAGCAGGTTTCGGAAGTCTTCACGGAAGTTCTTGTGGCGCCGGACTTCGAGCCGGATGCGCTGACTCTCCTGCGCGAGAAGAAGAACCTGCGCTTGCTTCAACTGCCTGCGGATTTCACTCGCGAACGTATGGAGATGCGACAGGTCTCGGGCGGATTCCTTGTTCAAGATGCCGACCTCTTCGACGCCGACGCGGTACTCGGGGCACTGGTAAAGAAGTGGACCCTCGTCGCCGGTGACACTCCCGAAGCCGAAACGCTCGTCGACCTCGAGTTTGCGTGGAAGGCATGTCGTTCGGTCAAGTCAAATGCCATCCTGTTGGCCAAGGGCGGCGCCTCGGTGGGGGTAGGAATGGGACAGGTGAATCGTGTGGACTCGTGCCACCTTGCCGTGTCTCGTGCCGGAGACCGTGCCGCGGGCTCGGCAGCGGCTTCCGATGCATTCTTCCCGTTTGCCGACGGCCTCGAGGTTCTTCTGGCCGCCGGCATCAAGGCAGTAGTTCAGCCGGGTGGATCGGTGCGTGACGAAGAAGTTATCGCCGCTGCCAACAAGGCTGGCGTTCCCATGTACTTTACGGGCGAGCGCCACTTCTTTCACTAGAGCCGTCGGAGGCCACCATGATTCGTCCCGTTTGGCAACGCGCCCTGGCGGCACTGGTAACGGCGTTCGTCGTCACGTTCATCGTGCTCGCTGCCAATGCGCTGGCGTATTACCTTTCGCAGGGAATGGCGCTCGATACTTTTGGTCAAGCCTTCGTGTACTACCTTCCCTCGGGCGCCATTCTTTTCCTGTTGACCTGGCTGGCCGCTTTCCTCCCGCTGCTTTCGTCGAGATGGTTGGCGCTCGCCGCCGGCGTGGTCGCCGGTGTGATCGCCGCGTTCGTGGGCGTGGGAGTGCAGGTCTGGTCTGTGAACCCGGGATTTTTGGCCTTTGATGAACAAGCCCTGTTCGGTCTCACGACCCTCGCGTTGGTCTTCTTGGTCGCGACCGTGATTGTCATGCCCACGCTCGGTGTGTGGATCAACCGAGCGATGCGCGAACTCTTGGCCGAGCGTCGTGGAAAACCGACTGCGCTGGTCCGTGCGCCGGCGTCTACTCTGGCCAACGGTCTCGTCACGCACGTCGCGCGGAAGAGAGTGAATCTCGACCTCGCC
>JBIIKT010000088.1:0-4932 GCA_044233055.1 Microbacteriaceae bacterium | reverse complement strand
GGTTCGCGGCGAAGGCTACTGTCGTCAGCATCAGCAAGCGTGTTGGTGCCACCGCTTCGCCGGCCATCAAGAAGACCGCGAACTGGGTGACAACTGCGGCAAAGAAGGCTGGCTCGAAAACGGCAGCTGCCGCCAAAAAAGTGGGTTCGAAAAAAGCGGCAGCGACAAAGAAATCCACCACGAGTGTGAAGTCACGCACTTCTGCTGCCAGCGCTCAGGCAAAGGATCGGGAAAAAGCGCGGGCTAAAGCTCAGACAAAAAAGACGTCCGGCAAATAACCCTGTGGACAGGCTGGGTCTGAGAAACGCCGAGCCCGTGGATTAGGCCTTGGCGGTTTCGTCGTTCTGATCGTCGGCGGCCACGTCAGCCCACTTCGCGAGGTTCTCCTCGAGCTTGGCGTCTTGCGTTTTGACAAGCTCTTCTTCGAGCGCAGACAGGTTGGTGTCTGGGCTGAAATACTTCAGCTCGCGTGCCACCTTTGTGTGCTTCGCTTTTTGCCGGCCACGACCCATGAGGGTGCCCCTTTTACGTGAGACGCGCCGAATGTCATTCGGCGCGTGAACCCAATCTCAAAAACTGAGAAAAGTCTAACACGGGCGCCCGCAGAGAGCGCGGAGCCTGTTGATCACTAGTGGGGAGGGGGGGGGTGTGGGCGCGGCCGTGGTTGTGGGCGAGGGTTTGGGGAGTTGTCCGGTCGTCAATGTGCTGGGACTAGAAGGCAAAGACCAGTGTGGGCAAGTAGCCCAACGCGGCGGCGGCCACTCCGAGCACCAGATTGAGTGCAATCGACCGGGCGGCCACTCGGGCGCGACCCTGCATCACCAGCTCAACGGTCTCCACGGCGAAGGTGCTAAAGGTGGTGAGCCCTCCACACAGACCGGTGATAATCACCACACCGGCCACCGCGGGGATCACCTCGGTCTGGGTCAGGGCAAGCGCCACCCCGGCGAGAAAACTACCCACCACGTTAACGATGAGCACGGCGCGCGGAACGTTGTTGGGGCGGTCTGCCACAGGAATCGCGCGGGAGAGGCCGAAGCGCAGAAGGGCTCCGGCGGCGCCTGAAAGGAGCACGAGAAGAAAAATCGAATCGGTGATCACAGGTCGGCCCCACCATCGGGAATTCCGGGCGGTTGCGTCTTGGGCCGGCCGAAGCGCTTCGTGCCGAGCGCCAGTCCTCCCCAGGCGGCAAGAAGCCCGAAGACCGTCGAGAGAAGTACCGCGCCTACAACGGTAAGTAAGTTGGCCTCGAGCGCCCCGGCAATCGCATTGACAGTGATTGCGCTAAAGGTGGTGAACGACCCCAAAAAGCCGGTACCCACACCCGCTTTGAGCCACAACGGCACTCCCGAGCGCCACCACAGCGTGGCAACGAGCAAACCGAGCACAAACGAGCCGACCACGTTCACCACAATCGTGGAGACGCTCAGTGTGCCGGGAGACGCGGTGGGGAGGAGGGCATCTACGCCCCATCGCGCTCCCGTGCCGAGCACGCCACCCAGGGCGACGGCCAGCAGGTTCAGCCACACGGTCTAGTCCTTGGCGTTGCTCGAGCGTCGGCGTCGACGCGGGGACGAAACCTCCACGGTTTCGGGGGTGAGCTGAGAGCGTACGGGAGGCGTGCGAGGGTCTCCGCGCCGCGCATCCCCAGCGACGGCCCGCGAACGGCGACCATAGATGAGCGTTGACGAGTCGAGCAACCAGGGCACGAGCGCAATGGACACGCCCTTTTGCATCATGAGCTTGTTGCGCATGCGGTTGGCGCGATGGTTGTGCAGCAGATGCTCCCACCAGTGCCCCACGATGTACTGGGGCAGGTAGATCGTCACAATCTCGCTACCGTGCTCCTTCTGGTGCTTGCGGATGTGTTCGATGAGCGGCCACGAAAGGTCGCGATAGGGCGAGCTGATGATGCGGAGCGGAACGTGGATGTTCCAGCGAATCCAGTCAAGTTCGAGTTGGGCTGTTGCCATCTCGCTGACCGAAATGTGCACGGCCTCAAGACTGTCGTGCCTGCCCGAGATGGCGTAATCGAGAGCCTTCAACGCGGGCTTTTGCATCTTGCCCACCAGCACGATGGCGTGGTCGCCCTTCGCGCCGAACGTCGTCTCGGCATCCACGGCAACCTCGCGAGTCACGTCACGGTAGTACCGGTTCACGCCAATCATGAGGAAGTACAGGATGGGCATGGCAATGAAAACGAGGTAGGCACCGTGCGTGAACTTCGTGATGGTCACCACGATAAGAACTGTGGACGTGAAGACTGCGCCCGTGATGTTGATGGCCAAGCTTGCGCGAATGTTCCTCGTTTTCTCGGGCTTCGTTCGCAGAAGGCGAATCCAGTGCCTCACCATTCCGGATTGCCCCAGGGAAAACGACAGAAATACGCCGATGATGTAGAGCTGAATGAGTGTGGTGAGGTTGGCTTGGAAGGCGACCAGAATGCCGATGGCCACAAGCGCGAGGGCGATGACTCCGTTTGAGTAAATGAGCCGGTCGCCACGGTTTTCCAGTGCCTTCGGGGCGTAACCGTCGCGAGCTAAGACACCGCCCAGCAGGGGGAAGCCGTTGAAGGCCGTGTTTGCTGCCAGCAGGAGAATCAGGGCGGTTCCTGCCTGAACCACAAAGAAGAGGATGGAGTTGTTGCCGAACGTCGCCGCCGCGATCTGCGCGATGAGAGATCGCTGTGGCTCGGTCTCGCAATTGGCAAAGCCCACGAGGTGACAGGCGTTCTCCGCGTACTTGACCCCAGAAATCAGGGCCATGGTGACCAGTCCGGCAAACAGGGTTATCGCGATTCCGCCCATCATGAGCAGCGTTGTTCGGGCGTTGTTCACTTTGGGTGCGCGGAACGCGGGCACACCGTTGGCGATTGCCTCCACGCCGGTGAGCGCAGAACACCCACTGGCAAACGCTCTCAGGAGCAGGAGCACGATGGCCGCTTGGGCAATACTTTCGCCCTGAACGCCGAACCCTGCTGTTTCGGCGACCGGCGCATCGCCCATGATGGTGCGCACGAGGCCCACCACGATCATCAGCACCACGCTGCCAATAAAGAGGTAGGTGGGGATGGCGAACGTCTTGCCGGACTCGCGAATGCCGCGAAGGTTCATTGCGGCCAGAATCACGACAAAGCCCACGGCAATCCATACTCGCCAGGGGTTGAGGAACGGGAGGGCCGAAATGATGTTGTCAACACCGGCAGCCACCGAAACGGCAACCGTCATCACGTAGTCCACGAGCAGGGCCGAAGCCACGACGACTCCAGCTTTTTCGCCGAGGTTCTTGTGGGCCACTTCGTAGTCGCCGCCACCCGACGGGTACGCCTTGATGAGTTGACGGTAGCTGAGCACCACCACGGTCATCAGCAAGATCACGCAGGCGGCAATCCAGGGAGCAAAGCTGAGAAACGATAATCCACCGATGAGCAGGATCAAAACTATTTCCTGCGGAGCGTAGGCAACAGACGACAACGCGTCGCTCGCAAAAATGGGCAGCGCAATCTTCTTGGGCAGAAGCTCACCCGTGAGTTGTTTGGTGGGTAGCGGGTCGCCAATGATGAAGTTCTTGGCCGACTTAATCTCGTCGGGCGCAGCATCCTTCTTCTTTGGGCTCACGAGGTGTGACACTACTCCTCGGGAGCGACGCCACCAAACGCCTTTCTTTGTCCTCTCTCAGAGAAATCACATTTTCACTTCTCGGAAACCTGTCAGACTCGCTCCATGTTTCTTCTTGCCAAGGCCAGCATGCGTAACCGCGCTCTCATCGCCCTCATTACCGTTATCGTCGCGGTTTTTGGTGGGCTTGCTCTTTCGGGCCTGAAGCAAGAGCTTGCTCCGTCGATTCAGTTCCCTCAGCTGGCGGTGCTGTCCACCTATCCCGGGGCCGCTCCCGATGTGGTCAACCAGGACGTCTCGTCCGTCCTTGAGGCCGCCATTGCGGGTGTGCCCAACGTCGACAACACCACGGCCACCTCGAGCACCAACCTCAGCCTGATCTCGGTCTCGTTTGTCTACGGCACCGACCTCCTGCTCAGCGAGCAGAAAATCAACCAAGCCATTAGTCGCATCAAGTCGCAGCTTCCGGATGGAGTCGACCCACAGGTCATCACCGGGTCTTTGGGCGATTTCCCCATCATGCAGGTGGCCGTTTCGGCCGATGTTGATGACCTCACGCTGGCCAACGACCTGCGCAACTCCACTGTCCAGAAGATCAAGGATCTTTCGGGTGTGCGCAACGTCGAGCTCATTGGCGCACCCAAGCAGCGCGTTGTCATCACTCCGGACCTCGCCACCATGCAGGCCAACGGCATTAGCGTGAGCGACCTCATAACCACGCTGGATAACAACGGACTTCTGATCCCCGGTGGGCTCATTACTGAGAACGACACCACTCTCTCGATCCAGATTGGTGAGCGCCTCTCGAGCACCGAAGCAATTGCGGCTTTGCCCATCGCGGTCTCCACGCCGTCGGGACTCAAGACCATCGGAGATGTGGCCACCGTGTCTCTGGGAACGGATCCGCAGACAACGATCTCGCGCGTCAACGGGAAGCCCGCGCTTTCCTTGGCAATCACCAAGTTGCCGACGGCAAACACGGTCGATGTGTCGAAGGCGGTCAACGCCCTCTTGCCGGAGCTGGAATCGTCATTGGGGAACAACGCCACATTCACGGTCGTTTTTGACCAGGCCCCCTTCATTGAGAAGTCCATTGAGTCGCTGACTCAAGAGGGTCTGCTCGGCCTCATCTTCGCCGTCATCATTATTCTGATCTTCCTCATGTCGGTGAGATCCACCATCGTGACCGCCATCTCCATTCCGACGTCGGTGCTCATCACGTTCATTGGCCTCCAGTCCGCCAACTACACGCTGAACATCCTCACGCTGGGTGCCCTCACGATTGCCATTGGTCGCGTCGTTGACGACTCGATCG
>JBIIKT010000087.1:0-4964 GCA_044233055.1 Microbacteriaceae bacterium | reverse complement strand
ACTCCTCCCCAAATACACCCCAGAGGAGATGGATCTCCTCCTTCTGCAGCGCCGCATTGTCTTGCTCAACTCTCTCCTGCAATCAAGCAACCCCGAGCATCGTGAAGAGTTCCATGATTACCGCACCGAGACGATACGTCGCATAGCTCACAACTTGGGCTGACTGCGATAATGGCGGACACGGGCTGACCCTTGGTTTCAGCGAGAAATGGGGAGGGCGTGGCATGAAGCTCACCGATCGGATTGCACGTGCTCGCGCCTACCGTCTATTGCAACTCGAACACCCGACGCCAGGAACGACACTCGCATCAAAGATTCTTTACAAGATGGCGTGGGACCGGAACCCGCAGCTCACGGTTCTTGCCGACAAGGTTGGCGTTCGACGCTACGTTTCAGAACGGGTCGGCGAAGAGTTTGTCGTTCCTGTTCTGGCCATCATTGAGCGCGGTGGCGCAGTCGATTTTTCTTCACTGCCCCGAGAATTTGCCATCAAGGTGAGCCACGGCAGCGGGGGTGTCATTGTGGTGTCAGATCGGGCAGATCCTGCAGCGGTGCTGCCTGAGGACCCTCGCGTGGGATGGGTGCGTTATGAGATTCACCCCGATCAGCTCGATCCCGTCCGAGTGAGTAATCTCTTGGCGCACTGGTTGGGCTTGAACTTCGAATGGTGGCCGGGACGCAGGCCGGAATGGGCGTATCGACACGTCACACCGCGGATGGTGATCGAACCGCTCATGAAGAACCCCGATGGCGGCGACCTCAGCGAATACAAGGTCTTTTGCTTCAACGGCCATGCTCAGGTTGTTCGCGTCGACAGAGGCAGGGTGGTCGGCGGAAAAACTTTTTGTCACTATGACAGCGAGTGGAATTACCTCAGCGCCACATTCATTTAGGCAGGGTATGCGCACCCGAATGGCAGCCCAGAACCACGGCCCGATTTCCTGCCCGAGATTATTCGTGTGGCCGAGCTCTTGACGCAAGGTGTTGATTTCGCGCGCGTCGACCTGATTGACGACTCGGGACAATTGCGGGTGGGAGAGATCACCAATTACCCCACAGCAGGCGACTTCGAGTTTGTACCGACAGACTTCTCGGAATGGTTTGGCAAAGACTGGATTCCGGATTACCGGCACTCATGATCCCGTGCGGCGGCGCTTGATCCTGAGAGGCTTGGTAATCCGCCACGACAGCGTTTTCCACGTTTGCTCGAGCTGCTGCTGGTAGTGCTCCGCTTGACGCTGGTTGTATTCGTTCATCGCAAAGTAGTCGGGCATGTCGGTTCTCCGCACGTCGCTTCGGAGACCACTGCGAATGGGCCACTGGTGCAGGTCGGACTCATGGTTATCGAGGGGAATTCGGGTGAGTGCAACCCCGGAGACTTTTGCCGCGACCGAAACAGACAGCTGATCCCGACGCGAGTAACGCAGAACGTGTTCGGCCCAGACGCGCGAGAACTCATCAACGGCGGGCGCACGGCGGCGTGCCATCATGGCAGTCCACAGTGGGCGGCTGGCGAGTGTCTCGGCGTAAAGCTGTCGGTAGTGATCTCGTTGTTCGGTCACGCGTTCTCGGCTGTCAAGCATGCCGACTATGACCTCCGCAAACTCCTCCTCGACGGAGGACCGAAAACTGTGTTCGGGCAAAGCGAGATCAGCTTCGGCGAGCCATGAATCCAGAATGTCGTTGGGGTTCACCTTGAGGTGAACGGTGCTGTCGATGAACAGGGTTTCGTCAAAGGAATTCAGAGAGGGATGGCCCAAAATCTTGATGAGCCGCTGGGAGCGCACACTGTCGACAGCAAAGGCAGGCTCGACAGGGACAATGGTCCACGTGGTGCTGCGCAGTGTTGCGTCATCGGTAAAGCAGAAAGCGTCAATGCCCTGCTGAGCAATCTCGGGCAACGGATTCAACTTCTCGTAGTTGCCCATGAGCACCGTGTAAAGGGCGCGTTGCACCATGGTGAGGTCCTCCCGGTTGCTCCCCCAAGGATATCGCGTCGGGATGAGAGCAACATGAGAGGCCCCGTGCGTCCCCGCACCCGAGGCATGATGGAGTGAAATATCCGCCTAGACTTTTCCCAGTCGGCAGTTTGGCCTGACGCTGAAGGGAACACCATGGCACTCGACCTCACGGGTAAGACAGCACTGATCACGGGCGCAAGCTCGGGCATCGGCGTTGAGTATGCCAAGGAATTTGCCCGACGGGGATCTAATGTGGTTTTGGTTGCGCGCCGCAAAGATCGACTTGATGCTGTGGCGGCTCAGATTCGCGCGGAGTCGCAGGTCACCGTGTCCGTCGTCGCGCAGGATCTGAGTACGCCCAACTCGGCCGCCGAACTCGAAGCTAAGTTGCGTTCTACGCGCACGCAGGTTGACGTGCTTATCAACAACGCGGGCTTTGGCACCAACGCGCGGTTAGTTGATGAGGACCGCTATCGCGTTCGCGATCAGATTTCGCTAAACGTCACAGCCCTGGTCGACCTCACGGCCGCCTTCTTGCCCGGCATGATTGCCCGCGACTTTGGTGTCGTGGTCAACATTGCCAGTACCGCTTCGTTCCAGCCGGTACCCGGGTTGGCGGTCTATGCCGCAACAAAGGCGTTCGTGCGGTCTTTCACCGTCGCCGTCTGGGGCGAGATTGAATCACCCAACGTTCGCGTCTTTGCGGTGAGCCCTGGCCCGACCGTCTCTGAATTCTTCGATGTCGCGGGGAGTAAGCCGTCGGCGGGCCTTGCACCCACGGTCGACGTGGTCACAGCGACAATGCGTCAGATTGATGCACGTCGCTCAAAGCCCTCGGTAGTTGTGGGCGGTCGCAACGCGTTCATGGCGTGGATGTCGGCTCGATTGCCGGTGAAGACCGTCACTCGCGTCGCGGGCAAAATGTTCCTACACAAAGAAAAGTAGCCTCCCTCCGTTGCCCCAGCCCTTTTTCGGAGCAGAGAAATGAAGAGCCCAGTCAAGCGTGCTAACCACGTCACAGTGGAACGACTCATTTTGCACGTGGGACCGCACAAGACAGGCACCACGGCAATCCAGACCGCACTTCATCGCAATCGAGAGAGCCTCATTCTCGCGGGAGTTTTTCTTCCCGTAAATGCCGTTGAACACGGGCAATGCATGCCGGTGCTTCGAGAGTTTTTCTCGGGGAATGACTATGAGGAAACGTACCCTTGGGCATCAAAAGAGTTGGACATTCACGAGATCCTGGTGGAGATGGCAGAGGCTGGTTGCGGCACCCTACTGTTGTCCGCGGAAGAATTTAGCTTGGCGCGCTACTCTGACTACGTCACACGATTACTTGAGGTCGTCTCGCCTCAACAACTCACAATTGTGGTGGGTATGCGGCCGTCTATGGAGTCTGTAGCCTCTTGGTTTTCGCAAGGCCTGAAGCTCTTCGAGGTAGTGATCAGAAAACCGCCACAATCCTTCATGGGCAACTTCGAAGAGAGACTTGCTTGGGCTTGGTCACAGGCAACCCTGGCGGAGTCGATCGCTTCGTGGCGCTCCATGGTCGTTGATTCGTCGCTTGAACTATTGGTTTTCAAATCCGGTGTGGATGTCTTGGATTTATTTGAGCAGGCCACAGGCCTGTCGCTCCCCGACAGAGAGAATCTGGAACTCAACGAACGCCTGCCCGACTGTGTTTCACGAACCCATTGGGACCTGCAGAACTTTATCGATCACTCATTTTCTCGTGTTTCCCCAGAAATGGAAGCCATAACCACCACCCTTGACGGATTCCTTAATACACCGGTGCCCGAGCACGAGTGTGATTGTTCCGAGGTCGTGGCTAATTCTGATGTGGCCACGATCGAGAATGCTTTTAGCGTCCACTGCGAACGACTGTTTGCCTCAGCGACGCGCGTGTGGGGTGACCCCACGTGTCTCGAATCTGATTCCTCCCGAATTCACACCGTGCCCCGTCAACCCGATAACGCATCGCACGATTTGGTTGTGAAGATGCTTCTGAACGCGCTAGCTAAGACAGGTGTTATTTTCAGCGATATGGCTGAGGGCAATGAGTTCTGGCAGGAGACGTCCCGCAGACACGAAGAGGCCGCCGAATACTGGCGACGACAATTCGAAGAACTCGCGGGCAGGTAGTATGGTGTACGAGGCTTTGGTCGGTCCAGAGAGAATGTCAGATTAAGCCGAGGAGCTGTGGTAATGGTCAAATCTCAGCCGACTATTTTTGACATCGGCGCGCACAATGGGGACGACACGGAGTTTTATCTCGGCAAGGGTTTTGACGTTGTCGCGGTTGAGGCAAATCCCCACCTGGTTCGCGTCCTAGCCGAGCGGTTTCCTGCTGCCATCAAAGAAAAACGTCTCGCTGTTGTTGAGCGGGCAATTGTTCGCGGCCCAGAAAAAGAAATCCCTTTTTATATCAACGTGGACAAGGACGACTGGTCCTCGGTGCGCCAGTCGTGGGCCGTTAAAGACGGCATGGCGGTTGAAACAGTTCGAGTGCGCACCGTGCGCTTGGCCGAACTCTTTCGAAAGTTCGGCGTTCCCCACTTTCTCAAGGTAGACATCGAGGGTGGCGACGAGGACGTAGCCAGGTCGCTCAGCGATGTGCCGGTGCTCCCTGAGTTTGTGTCATTCGAAATGCACGACCCGATCATCCTCGCGATTCTCGCCACCGTGGGTTACGACCAGTTCCAACTGGTGAATCAATGGTTCAACGGCTTCATCACGCCCCTGGCTGAGTCGCGCGAGGGCAAAAACTATTGGCCTGAATCGGGCGGTTTCGGAAGCTTCCATTCTGGGCTCTTCGGCCAAGATCTTCCCCGCGACGAATGGAAGTCGCTTGGCGAGACGATGGCCTTGTATGTGGCAAATCAGGCGGCTCGAAAGAGTGGGCTGATGAAGACCTCGTGGTGGGACGTTCACGCTCGCCGCTCACCAGCTGAGGGAGGAAAGTGAGCGCCGATCTTTCGGTAATTGTCACCGCGCATGGTG
>JBIIKT010000002.1:0-17047 GCA_044233055.1 Microbacteriaceae bacterium | reverse complement strand
GGGCTATCGCACTAGAGCTCGAAACCCGGCTGAAAATAGAGGCGCGAGTCACGGTTGCGAGTCATGCAGGAAACCGTCAATCCTTCGAGGAATTCCCAAGTATCCGTCGTGAAGTTCATCAGGCAGAACATACGACGGAGCATTTTGCCAGGCAACAGGACGAAGGAATCGCCGCATAGAGCTAACTCCGACGGATGTGTGTAGCGTGTTTGTCGAGGGCCAGGGACCTCCATGGTGCTGCCCCCAAGAGACGCGCACCCCTGTCGGGTAACCGTCGAAGACAAGCCGCCCGGTTCGCGGCTGCACCAATGCGATGAGATCGACGACCGAAGCTCGATCTGTCTCAGCTGAGTGGATGCTTGCAGTAAGCGAGGGCGGAACTGACAGCAGCGCTTGCTGAAGATCGCCTTGAGTCGAGTAGCGAACGATGATGATGAGGGGGCCGAATGCTTCCTCGATAATCGTTCCAAAAGTCTCAGTTGCGTCAATGGTGAGGAGAGAGGGGCTCGCATGGCTGCCTGATGTCGAGTGATCCGGCTCCTGACCGACTCGTTCCATTCCCGCAATCGCGAGAAGGCGGTCCCTGGAATTGTGAAAGGAAGATTCCACACGGTCGTTAAGAAGGACGGCGGTCTCGGCTCGCTCAAATCGCTCCGCCAACAGGCTGATGAGGTGATCACCATCGGTGCCTTCGGGCACAAACGCGACACCGGGCTTGGTGCAGAGTTGCCCCGAAGATCCGAGTACCGAATCAGCTAACCCAACCGAAATCTCCTTTAGTCGAGTACTGTTCTGGATTGCTCCAGGAAGAACAATAAAAGGATTCACGCTCGAGAGCTCTCCGTAGAACGGGATCGGCTCAGGCCGCTTGTTGATTGCCTCGATGAGAATTCTGCCGGTGCTCAGCGCCCCAGTAAAACTGACAGCGCGGACTCCTTCATCGGCGACCAGGCTGAGCCCAGCATCTTGCCCGTAGACGATCCCGAGCAGACCCTCCGGGGCTCCGTAATCTGTTGCGGCGAGAGAGAGAGCCTCAAAGCATGCACGAGAGGTAAGGGGATGCGCACCGTGAGCCTTGAGCACCACGGGGTTTCCCGCAGCAATGGCTGAGGCTGTGTCGCCTCCCGGCACCGAGAAGGCAAACGGAAAGTTGCTGGACCCGAAAACGGCGACCGGCCCTACACCGACAAGCAGTCGTCGCACGTCTGGCTGACGGCCAAGCTCGTTCTCGGTAGCGTTATCAATCGTGGCTTCAAGGAACGAGCCTTCGTCAACAGCATCAGCGAAGAGTTGGAACTGAAGTACGCATCGAGTAAGTTCCGCGTTCAGACGGGCGCTGGACAAGCCAGTTTCGGATTCTGCGATTGGGACAACCGACTCGCGGTTTCGCTCCAAACCACCTGCCAACGAGCGGAGAAGGCCCGATCTCCACGCACGGTCAAAACCGCCGATGACTCGAAAAGCCTGTGCAGCACTGGCGACTTTCCTAACGACCTCGTCTGCAGAGCTCTTGACAATTCCCGTGTCTCTTGTTGTCCCAGTGCGAGGGTCGGTGGTAAAGATTGTCATCTCAAACTTCCTGTAGGCCCCGCTGAGCGAGGTTTTTCATAAATTCGCCGATGCCGAAAGACCACGGCTCGCAAGATTCACTGGTGTTGACTGTGTTGCAGAGCGAGCCTATGGATGGGGTCGAGATCGTCACAACGTCTCCCAAGTGGTGCGTGAATCCCTTGCCCTTCTCATCGCGGTCGTCAACGGGAGCGAAGGGAGTCCCGAGGAAGAGCGCAGCGCCATCAGGGTACTGGTGATGACTTCCCATGAGCTGTTCGACGAGTTCCGAAAAGCTTCGGCTGATCTCTTCGATTCTCGCCTCCGCTCTGAGACTAAAGCCGTCCTTCCCTGCCACGTCGAGTGTGACTACCGAAGTCGCAATGTCGCGCTCGGTGAAGGTCTGATCAAAAAGTCGAATCCACGGTCCAATGCCCGCCGATGCAGTATTATCTTTTGCTCGGCCAAGTAGGAGCGCGCTTCTGCCTTCAATGTCTCGGAGGTTCACGTCATTCCCTAGCGTCGCTCCGACAATCGAACCGCTCGATGATACGGCGAGCACAATTTCGGGCTCGGGGTTGTTCCAAGTCGATATCTCAGACACTCCTACGTCGGCGCCGAATCCAACTGAACTTAGGGGGGCACCCTTCGTGAATATCTCCGCATCCGGCCCGATGCCGACTTCGAGGTATTGGGACCAGAGTCCTATCTCGATGAGGTGCTTTTTGAGATTTTCCGCTTCATCTGATCCCGGCTTCAAAGCGGCAAGACTGTCACCTATCTGGTCTTCGATCGCGTCGCGCAGGGCCGCTGCCTCGCTCGCGTTGCCGAGTGCCCTTTCTTCGATCACACGTTCAAGCATCGATTTCGCAAACGTGACACCAGCACCCTTCACGACCTGTATGTCGAATGGACTAAGAAGCCAAGGCTTTGATCTGTTCCGACCTTCGAACCACGAGTTGTTGAGAACATCCTCGACGGAGCAGATTCGCTTGCCTTGAGCCTGCCGCAGGAAATCCGCCGGTGCCGGCGCCTCGAGAACCGAACTAAGTGTTGGAGCAGCGCGACTGATGTCCCAAACGCCATTTTTTTCGATCCGAACCACTGAAGGCCCCTGTACTTCTGGGTCCCAAACGCGAGCGACATAGGCGCCCTCGAATTCCTGGTCTGTCATCCTTAACAGGAGGTTTCCCGCCGTTAGTTGCGCTGTCATCATTAGTTCTTCCATTCCTCTCGTCACAAAACGTGGTGTTTTTCCCACACGTCTCGCAAAAGCGACCCACTTTGCAACATGTGAAGGGCAGAAGTCTCAATTGAAGCTTTTTCAACGGCAAGCCTTATAACTTCGGTGGCGATTGCTCGTGGGACAATTACCGTTCCGTCGATGTCTGAGACAACCAAGTCCCCGCGTGAGATACTCACATTGCCTAGAGTGATGGGGTTGTCTTGGTGGAGGATCCGGAGGCGGCCGAGGCTGTCGGTAGGTGCGGTGCTCGCACTGTGGACAGGAAAGCCTGCGGCTTGGATTCGGTGAACGTCTCGAATCGAACCGTTGATCACCGCCCCTCGAGCACCGCGGGCGAGAGCGGCCGAAGAGAAGAGCTCTCCCCAGAAAGCATCCGGGGACTCTGAACAGTCTGCAACAACGACATCGTCAAGCTCGAGTGAATCAACGAAGGCGATCTCACGGTCATAAGGTTGGGGTGGCGGCGAGTCAACCACATCAGCCTTGACGGGCCTGGCCCAGCCAACCAATACCTTGTCGGTGAGCGTGCGGGGTTGAATTTGGATTGCCAGACTCTGCTTTCGGTAACCTAACCGATCGCAGATGTCTGAGATCACCGCACTGAAGGCACTGCGTGCAACGACGTCGAGGTCGACCGATGAGCTCACTTGTAGAACTCCGAACTCACTCCACCGTCGATTAAGATGTCGGACCCAGTGATAAAGCCAGCTCCCGGTCCCGCGAGAAAGAGCACCGCGGCGGCGACCTCCGTTGGCTCGCCGAGCCGACCTATGGGGTGAGCTGCAGCCCACTTGTCACGCATCTCCGGTCCAGTGGCGTCAGCAAACTGCTCCGCCGCAATCTGCACAAGAGGAGTATCGATGGTGCCGGGCGATATGCTCACGGCACGAATTCCCTCGTGAGCATGATCGATCGCGATCGTTCTGGTCAGGCCAAGGACAGCAGCTTTCGAAGCTGAATAAGCCGCGGTCATTTTCTGGGAGGCGTGGGCAAGGATTGACGCCGTATTGATGATCACCCCACCCCCGTTCTTGCGTAACCGAGGGATGGCGTATTTGGCCGAAAGAAATTGCGCAGTGACGTTCACGGCGAACGTAGTTTGCCAGTCACTGAGCTCGAGTACTTCAACAGTTCCGTAGCGAGCAATCCCAACGTTGTTGAACACGAGCTTAAGAAGTTGCGTTTTTTTGTCAGTGGAGGCGAAAGCTGCAGCGATCTGGTCAGGGTCAGAAACATCGCATCGCACAAATGACCCGCCTATCTCCGAGGCGATGGCCTCTCCGGGTTCCTCAAGTACATCAGCAATCGTGACGTACCAGCCATTCGCGGCAAGGAGCTCCGCGGTCGCTTGTCCAATGCCTCGCGAGCCGCCGAAAATCAGAGCGCCGTTCATTCTGAGACCTTGAAGGGCGTGCTTGCTCGCCCTTGTACGCCCGGTCGGCACGCAAAGACTGAACCCGCGAGAGGCTCTGCATCCAATTGATCTGGAGTGAGCTTGTATGCCGCGGTCGTAATGAACAGCGTGCCGAGGTCTTCACCGCCGAAGCAGCAGCTCGTCACTTGTGACACCGGGAGCTTCACGGAACCTACATGAACGCCGGAGGGAGAGAAGCGCCGAACCTCTCCCGTCCCAAAATAGGCAACCCAGATATGTCCCTCGCTGTCGACTGTCAATCCATCGGGCATCCCTGTACCGGGCTCCCCGGGCACCAGGGTGTGTCGGTTGGCTAACTCACCCGCGACTAAGTCAAAATCAAAAACATCAACGGCGTACGTTCCCGAGTCAATAAAGAACATCTTGGTTGCATCAGAGCTCCAGTCCAGTCCGTTCGCGATGGTCAGGTCAGATAGCACCTTGACAAATGACCGACCATCCACTCGGTACAGTGCCGCAGCCCCTTCGGCGAAATCAAAAGCCATCGTTCCAGCCCAAAGTCGCCCAAGAGAATCGATCTTCGCGTCGTTCATGCGGTTGCCACGGTTGTCGCTCTCAATTGCAGCAACCAAAGCCTGACCCTGGCCATTTCCATCCGTTAGATAAACCCCGTCGCGAGCAGCGACAACCAAGCCACCCGCGGAGGTGGGCGCCGCAGCTCCTACTTCTTGCCCGAAGTCAAAGTGTCGAAGTTCGGCCTCAGAAGGGTGGTAGCGATAAATCCGACCTGGAGAAACATCCACGAAGAGCAAACTGTTGGTTGCCACATCCCACACTGGCCCCTCACCGACGTCGAGACGCAGTTGAAGCAGGGGTTCGTCAACGGACAAGTCCATATATGGCTTCCTTTCCATTAGGGCATCCCTAAAGAGGCGCCACCATCGATGAGCAAAGTGGTCCCCGTAACATTCCGAGCTTGATCAGACAATAGAAACGCTGCGCCTTGAGCCACGTCCTCGGGTGTCTGCAACCGACCTAGAGGAACTGTCCGTGTTATTCGCTCGGCATACTCCGGATTTCGCTCCGCCTCTGCTTTCGCCAATCCGGCGTTGACGATTCCCGGTGCGATGACATTGACACGGATGTCGTATCTCGCCCACTCCAATGCGAGTGTCTTGGCGCCCATGGCAATTGCCGCTTTGGTCGACGAGTAACTCAGCAATTCTGGCCACGGTCTATCCCCCACCCATGAACCCGTAAAGAGCATCGATCCCCCCCCGTGGCTAAGCATGTTGTTCGCGATTAGTCTGGCCAGCCGAAAGTTGCCGACAAGGTTGACATTGATGTGACTGTGGAAGGTCTCGTCTTCGAAACTCATCGCTGCCTCAGGAACCACAATGCCGGCATTTCCAACATAAGCCCGCAAATCAGGGTGCTTAGTTATCGCCCTGACGGAAGCCGAGGCATCTGTCACATCAAGTTGCTCATAGGTGCCTCCCCAGCCCGTGCTAGGTGACTCATCAATATCCGTCGCAATCACTTCCCACCCTTGGGAATGCAATTCATTTACGATCGCGGCGCCGATGTCTCCGTTTGAACCGGTCACTAATACTTTGCCCGTCACGGTGTGACCCCATCAGTCGGGCGAAGATCAACACTCTCCATAATCGACGACGCGTTCCAAAGCGCGGGGTCAACGGGTTGAAATGGGTGAGCACGAACCGCCTCGAGGTCGAGCTCTATGCCGAGGCCGGGGGCATCAGGTATTTTCAGGTATCCATCGACGACGTCCGGGACGCCTCGAACGACCTCATGCCGCCAAGCCACATCCCATGGCGCCAGCATCTCTTGGATGAGAAAATTTGGGACGACCGCATCAACCATCAGTGTCGCAGCTGTTGCGATTCCGCCGTTTGGATTGTGAGGCGCGAGCGAGACCATGCGCATGTGGGCCATGTTCGCCATCGATACTGTCTCTGAGATTCCTCCTGCGTGAACAACGTCGGGCTGCAAAACTTGTACCGCCGTTGCATCGAGATAGGCCTGCGCATCAAAAGTTGAGTAGCAGCGTTCGCCCCCGGCGATCGCAATCCCTGCCTCGGCAGCGACTCGTGCCGTCGCCCACGGCATTCCCGGTGGCACGGGCTCCTCAAAAAACAGGCACTGATTTTCGACGAGCATGGGTGAGATTTTGAGCGCCGACTCGATGTTGAACCTCCCGTGGCCTTCAATGAGAAGATCGATGCGGGGACCTAGCTCGGCGCGGAGCCCGGAAACGATATCCTGAGCTAGCTCGAGCTCATGCCTATCAATTGAAAGGTCGGCACGACCGAACGGATCGAACTTTAAGGCTCGATATCCCAGCTCTGTAACCTGGCTCGCACGCTCTACCCACTCGTCAACCGTCTTTGCGCCGAAGTACCACCCGTTCGCGTAGACCGGCACTCTGTCTCGAAGCCGTCCACCAAATAACTGCCAAATCGGAACGCCAAGAGACTTACCTAGAATGTCCCAGCACGCAATCTCGATGCCGGCGAGCCCAGAGCCGGCGACAAAGCCACCCACCCAGAAGGGGTCACGCGTTAGTTGACGCTTGATGGCGTTGATGTTGTGCGGCTCCATCCCGACTATCACGCGCTTGAGGTCTTCGAAGTGCCCGAGCATGGTCAACTCGCGCCCTTCGACAGTCGCTTCTCCGTAACCGATGAGGCCGGTATCAGTCTCGACCTCAACGAACACCCAATTTCGCCAAGCGGCATTGCAGACGTGCGCTCGTATGTCTACGATTCTCATTTCTTGGAACTCGTTTCTGTTTCAGACCGCAAAAACCTTGTGAGCGTTGCGGATGCCTTGAACATCTGGTTCTTGCGGACTCGATCGAGACCTGCCGCCAGAATAATGACTGCCCCAACCGCGAAGTTCTGCATGGCGGGATCCACTTTGAGTAGCACCAAACCAGTGGTCAGAACGCTCAGGAGGAGCGCCCCAACGGCAGTGCCGGGGATTGTTCCGATTGAACCAAAGATGCTGGTGCCGCCAATGATTACCGCGGCAATTACCTGGAGTTCAAACCCATTTCCGATGCTTGGTGATCCCGAACCTAACCGCGAGACCATCAGGACCCCTGCAGCTGCCGCGAGCGCACCACCAATCGCATAAACAACGGTCGAATACCGACGAGCGTCAATACCCATGCTTCGAGCGGCGAGGGCATTTCCTCCGATTGCGCGAACATTCCAACCGAACTTCGTGTAGTGCAACAGGACGTGGGCCAAAGCTATGATGACGAGACTAAAAAAGATTAAATTTGGTAGGCCAAGCGCTGAGCCTTGGCCAATGGCGGTGAATTCCTCTGGAAGATAGCTGATCGGAGATCCACCGGTGGCAGTTACCGCAAGGGCTCTGACCATAAAAAGTGTCCCTAAGGTCACAATGATCGCCGAGATCCCTGCGTAGTTCACGAGAATCCCGTTCAGGAGACCTACCACGGCACCGATCGCGATTCCAGCAGCGATAGCAATTGGGATTGCCGTGCCGGTGCTCGCGAGGAATGCGCTAGCCACCCCCGCAGCCATGAACACCGAGCCAATTGAAAGGTCCAAGCCACCAGAGATCAGAACGAGCGTTGCTCCACATCCGGCGATGGCTATAAAAACTGCGTTTCTGAGGATATTGATCCAGGTCTCACCATTCAGGAACTGTTCTGACTGGGTCGCACCAAAGGCGACGAACAACACAATCGCTGCAATGACAGCAACTTCTGGACTACCGAGCAGCCATCGATAAGTCTTACGGGCAGGGGAACTCATCAGCTTTTCTCTCCTTGGCTTGGGTCACGCAGATCCTCTGAGATCGCGCCAGTGATCAACCCAATCACTTCCTCTCGTGTGCACGTCGCAACTGTCCGGACGGCATGAACTCTTCCTAACCGCATGACCTGAACGCGATCACAATGCTCGAAAACAAACTCAAGATCATGACTAACAATGACGACTGCCTTGCCAGACTTCCTCAGCGTCTCGATGAGGTCACCAACGTTCTTCGTCTCTCTCACTCCGAGGGCAGCAGTTGGTTCGTCCAAGAGGATGATGGGGTTGTTCTCCCTGATGGCACGTGCGATAGCGACACTCTGCCTTTGGCCGCCCGATAGTTCACCGATGGGGACTCGGACTGAAGGCACCGTGACCTGATACTCGCGAAGTGTTTGCTCTGCCTCTGCCAGCATTCGACGCCGGTTCGCAAAGATCCCAAGCCAGCTCACCTGCCTCCCGAGAAACATATTGAAGGCCACGTCGAGAGTTTCGACCAGTGCGAGGTCTTGAAAAACTGTTGATACGCCGTGCTTACGGGCATCTGTCGGACTACCAGAGTGCACCGGTTTACCGAAGACATTGATGGATCCGCTGTCAGGACGATACACGCCGGCGAGTACTTTGAGCAGCGTGGACTTTCCTGCACCGTTGTCACCTACGACGGCAAGAACTTCCCCGCTACGTGCGACGAGATCTACTCCATCGAGAGCAACGACGTGACCAAATGTCTTTGAGGCTCCGGTGAGAGTAAGCGCCTCAGGACCCCGGTCCCCCGGACCCGCGCTACGCGCGGGTCCGGAGGTGTTTGGTTTCATCACTTTAGCGTTGGAATCACATCAGCCGGGCAACCTTTCCAAGGCAGATCGGCCTTGGTGACGGGTGCAACGGGAACCGGCCAGAACTGCTGCGTTGGCCCATTGCCACTCAGTTTTGCAATCATCAACTGAGCTGCAAAAGGACTCGCCTGGAAGTAGCACTGGGCCAGCGTGGTCGTGATCCATCCATTTTCGATGGCCTCAAGTGTTGGATCCAGGGCATCGATTCCCAGAACGAAAACATCCCCCGGAGCCTTGCCCGCTTCAGCTAGCGCCGCAGGAGCCGCCCCAGGTCCAGCGCCTTCAATCATCCACAATGCGCTGACATCCGGGTATGCCGCCATGATTGCCTGAATCTTCTCTGCAGCCTTTACGGGATCAGAGTCATTGAACTCCCACGTCAAAACCTTCATGTTCGGATACGCCTCTGCAATGCGCGCATTGAAGCCCTCGACCTGTGCGACCTGGTTAGGTGTTTCCTTTGAAGTGCCGAGAATGGCAACCGTTGCATCCTCGCCTGCTCCCTCAGCGATGAGGTCGGCAGAAACGCGTCCATACTCGGTGTTGTCAGTACCAACCGAGTAGTCCGCGTTCTCATCAACACAACCAATCGAGACAACCACTCGACCGGCATCCTGCGCCGCCTTGATGGGGGCGGCGAACGCCGATGGATCAAGACTGCACGTGAGGATACCGTTGGCGCCCTCTGCAGCTGCCTGTTCCATCGAAGCGATCATAGACGGAATATCGATAGTCGCGGGGCCGACCAGCGTCGGCGTGTATCCAAGTTCCTTCGAGGCAGCCTCGAAGTAATCGTTGGATTCCCCCCATGCTTGGAAGCTCGGAAGGGGATTGATGTACCAGAAGTTGTAAGGCTCGTCGGTGCCGCCACCCGGCGCTACTGCACAACCAGATAGAACTGCTACCGACGCTACGACAGCGGCGGCAGTTGCGAGACCTTTCGGGGTATTACGCATGTGATGCTCCTTTGTTCTCTTCATTGAGTGTCAGATTAGGTAATCTGATGTCTTATCTCATCACTCTGTTTCGGATATGTCAAGCAAGAACCACGAATCTTGGGCTGCTTTTATTTCGATCCGGTGCAATCAGTAATCAGACGTAAGATGTTAAACAGAGACTGGAGGACAGATGCAGCCAACAACTAACCTGCGGGGTTCGGAGCAGCCGCTTTGGGTAGATCTACTTGAAGTACTCGTCGAACGAATCGTGGGGGGTGTATACGCACCCGGTCAGTTGATCCCCACAGAATCTCAGCTAGGCGCTGAATACGGAGTAAGCCGCTCTGTAGTTCGTGAGAGCGTCAAGGTCTTAGTGGAAAAAGGTCTGATTCGGATTGATCGCGGGAAGGGAACGGTGGTGGCCAAACCTCAAGAATGGCGAAGTCTCGACGCGATTGTTTTGGCTGCCAGGCTTAGGGGTCCTGAAAGAGAGAAAGTTCTCCACGAGCTTTTTGTCTTGCGCCGATGTGTCGAACCAGAGTTAGCAGCACTAGCTGCAGCCACCGCGACCGCTGAAGATGTGGTCCAGCTGAGCATGGCGGTGAACGAAATGAGTGGCCTCGTGGCAGAGCCGGATGAGTATGCGGCCGCCGATCTCGCCTTTCACCAGTCCATCGTTCACATGTCAGGCATTGGACTCGCTCAGGAGCTGTTTCTGGCAATCAACGAACCCTTGACAGTCAGTCGGACACTCACCAATCAAATCTCAGGCGCAGTTGAAAACGCGCATAAGCACCACTTGTCAATTTTTGATGCCATCCGAAGCGGGAACGCCGCGGCTGCGCGCGACGCAATGCAAAGTCACATTGATTGGGCCGAACAACATCTACCAAGTCCTCTTCCCGCCCCGAAGTAAGCCCGCCGTCACTGGCGAACTTTATGAGAGGGCCGAATTACAACCACCGCGCTGGATGCGCCGGATCTACAACAAGATCGGGCTGTCGCACTAGAGCTCGAAACCCGGCTGTCGTCAGGCTCCGCTGACGCCGAAGAGAAGACCGACGCTGTACGTTGCCGCCACCGCTATGGCTCCCAGAATGAGTTGACGCAGCGCACTGCGCCACCAGAGTTTTCTCGTAAACCGCGCCGTGAGTCCGCCGGCAATGAGGAGTCCCACGGCGCCAACGGCGAGTCCCGCAGTCAGGGAATCAAACCCAAAGGCATAGGGAATCAGCGGGATGAAAGCCCCGGACGCAAACGTGGCGAAGGATGACACCGCGGCAACCCAGGGAGACGGCTTCGTCTCAGGGTCCAGGCCGAGCTCATGGGTGATGTGCAGGCGCGGTGCGTTTGCATTGTTTCTGTGGACTTCCTTCGCGGCCACCTCAGCGGTCTTGGTGGACATTCCCATGGAGACGAACGCGACTTTCAACTCATTCTGTTCCCCCGCGGGATTGCGTTGATGAGCCGCTCGCTCAATGGCAAGTTCCGAATCGACTTGTTCATTCTGGGTTTTCACTGAGGTGTACTCGCCCAAAGCCATCGAGAAAGATCCCGCGACGAGCCCAGCGACTCCGGTGAGCACAACGGTTGACGATGACGCACCGGCGGCGCCGATGCCGGCGATGAGGGCGATGTTCGACACAAGTCCGTCCATGGCCCCGAACACCGAGGCTCTCAGCCATCCGCCGGAAACATCGGGATGTTTGTGGTCGTGCTCATGTGGGGCGCGGTGGTTGGCTTCGTCCATGTCACACTCTTCTCAGTCTTCGCCCATATTGCCACACCTGTCGCGCCTCAGAATCCTGCCTGAATCGCCATCACGCCAGGAAAAACCGCAAACAAAATCGTCACCGGCAGAATCATAAAGACGAGGGGAACGAGCATTCCCACCTCCTGCTTGCTCGCGCGTTCGATCAGCAGGCGGGCGCGGGCGGCTTCGAGGGCATCCACCTCATCTCGGAGGGTGCGTGCCACGGGAGCCCCGGAAGCCAAAGTGGAAACGAGCGCGCCAAGCACGCGCGTAACGGCCGGATGCGCCATGCGGTCGGCCGCTGCGGTGAGCGCCACATCGAGAGGGCGGCCGAGCTCTATCTCGGCCATGGCGTGGGAAAGCTCGGCGCACAGTCGGCCGGTTCCTATTCGAGCCACACGATCCACGGCACGGGTGACGGTTTCGCCCGCCTCAACGGCAATCGCGACGAATCCCACAACAATCGGAAGTTCCGCGTCTAAGGCGCGGTGGGCCCGGCGCGCTGCTCGGGTGAGTCGAGATGCCGGAAACCAGCCCGCCACCGCGCACCCCGCCGCCGCGAAAACCACGATGGTGGTCCACGGGGATCCCGCCGCAGTCAGAACGGCACCGGTGGCCGCACCCACCACGAGTCCGAGTGCTGCCCGTGCCACGACGCCCTCTCGAAACGCTTGAGCGCTCGCTTCGGATCCGGCAGCCCGGAGGCGCCGATTTAGCCGATCAGCCGGGAGTGGCACGGCCGCCACCGCACGGGCAACGAGCGCCCGATAACCGCCTCGGGCTTGTGCTCGCTCAACCGCGTGCTCGAAGGCGGCCGACGAAATACGCGCCACGCGCGGGGCAACCCGATCCGCGAGTCGCTCGGCGCGCCACGTGTGAGCTTGGGAGATCACCAACCAGAGGCCCCCGCCCAGAGCGACTCCCAGCAGAATGGCGAGGCCCACCGCGTTCACGCGAGAACTCGAACTTCGGGGGCGGGCGCAGCGATGCGACGCACCAGCAGATAGGCCACCACGGTTACGCCGTAGCCGACCAGCAAGACCAGGGTTCCCTCAATCGTGGCGAACGCCTGCCGCCCCTCCGGGCGCGTTCCCAAGACGAGGACAGCAATCCAGGGAGCCAGCGCACCCACAACGGCAGCCACCCGAATCCACGCCGCTCGAGCACGGACCTCAGCCTGAACCGACGTTTCGCGTCGCACGTCGCGCGCCAGAGCGACCAAGCCGTGCATGACTCCGGCACCGCCGCACTCACCGGCAAGCCGCAGTGTCTCCACGACCCGGTCACCCACCGCACTGGCCCACACGCGCTTGGCGAGCGCGAGCGACCCCGAAACATCTGCTGTGGTGCTCACCGCGACCATGAAATCCCGGGCTCCGGCGGCGATGACGCCGCGAGACGAGTGGGCGAGCACCGACATGGCTGCCGTGACTGTGCCACCGGAACGGAGCGAGGAAATGAGCTCGTCAATGACGCCAGGCCATTCGTCGGCCACAAACCGGGAACGCCGGGCAACCCTCGCGCGCGTCACGGCCCAGGGAAGGGCCACTGCGGTAATTCCGCCAACCACTCCGAGTCCGGGGATGCCGGTGATGAGTGCCACAGCCACACTCACGAAAACTCCCACGGCCACGGTGACGAGAAGTTTGCGCACCGCGCCAGAATCTCGGCGGCGAGGTGCGATTTTGACCACGGCTCTCTGCGCCTCGGCGCGTCGGCTCGCCAACACCGACAGCACGAGCCACGCACCCGCGCCGAGAGAGACCCCAAGGCCTATGCCCCACAACGCGGTCAGCACGCGACACGCTCCAGCAATCGCACGGGATCAAATCCGGCGCGCTCGAACTTGGACAGGTGCGAGGGCTGGAGGCCCGTTGGCAGGAGACCGTCGGGGCCCGCGGCAAAAATTACCTCGACATCGGGCAAACCGTGGTTAGACGTCACGGTGGCAATCTCTCGAACGCGCCGAACGCCCGACCGGTCAATCTCGCAGTGCACCACAACATCGACACACGCGGTGACCGTCTGAGCAACGAACGCGCCGTCCACGTTGCCCCCCGCCAGCAGAGGCAACGCGCACAGTTTGTTGAGGGCCTCGCGCGCGCTGTTGGCGTGCACCGAACACGCGCCCGCCAACCCACTGTTGAGAGCGAGGAGCATGTCGAGGCTCTCTGCCCCGCGCACCTCGCCCACCACCAACCGATTGGGGCGCATCCGCAGCGCTTCACTGATTAACCGTCGCAAGCTGACCTCCCCCGCGCCCTCGAGGTTCGGGGCGCGGCACTGCAGCGACACAATGTCTTGCGCCTCGATATCGAGTTCTCGGGTTTCCTCCACTGTCACGATGCGCTCGTCAACTCGCCCGGCCGAAAGCAGAGCGTTCAAGAGGGTGGTCTTGCCCGCCTGAGTCGAACCGGACACAATCACGTTGAGGCCCGCGAGTACACACATGCGCAAGAACTCGGACCCCTGCTGGGTCAGCGCCTCGCGCTCCACGAGATCGCCCAACGAACGGATGGAGCGCGAAAACTTGCGGATGTTCACCGCCCAGTGTCGGTGCGAGATATCCGGAATGACCACGTGCAGCCGCGAACCGTCGGGCAGGGAGGCGTCAACAAAGGGCATCGAGGCGTCGACTCGTCGCCCCGCTTGCCACAGCATGCGCTCCACGATGCGGTGAATTTCAGTTTCGCTCACGCTCCGGTCGAGACGCTCGGCCGTTCCGTTTCTGGCAACAAACAGACAATCCGGGGCATTAATCCAGATCTCCTCAATTGTCGGATCGTCCAGCAGGGGTTGCAGCGCGCCATACCCCGATAGCTTGTCGGCTACGGCCAGAACGGCATCATCAATGTCCGGGATGCCCGGCTTTCCACGGGCGTGCGATCTCTCGGCGTAGTGCGTTACCTCTGCGGCAATGAGTTGCTGGATCTCCGACTGTGTGAGTGACATGGTGTCATCGTGCCGACCGACCCCCGCTCATTCGGTGACCTTTCCACAGCCTCGTCGTGATTTCAGTCCCCACAGACCTGCCTAAGATTGAGGAGAGCGGGAGTGGTGAAATGGCAGACACGCAGGATTTAGGATCCTGTGCCTTCGGGCGTGAGGGTTCAAGTCCCTCCTTCCGCACACGGGGTTAGTGACTATACGAAAACGTGTCCCCACGACACACCCGACGAGAGGACGACCATGATTTTGGCTTCCACCCTCGGCACTCAGATGAGTGATCTGCTCGCCAGCGCCGGCCCAATCTTGTTTTACTTGGTCGTGTGGGGCTTGGTCTTCGCCGGGACCGGTCTCTTTGTGGGCGTGTTCATCCCGTTCATCACGGGCGATTCGCTGCTCTTCGCGGCGGGGCTCGTGACGGCTGCCGCGTCCGACACGCTGAACGTGTGGGTCTTGGCCATCGGCGTAGGTATCGCCGCGTTTGTCGGCGACCAGGTGGGGTTCATCATGGGCCGCCACCTCGGTCGACCGTATCTGGACAAAAAGGCCGGCCCCAGAATGAGCAGGCTCATTGTTCGCGTGGACCGTTTTTATCTCAAGTACGGCTGGTGGTCTGTGGTCGTCGCCCGATTCATGCCGTGGGCGCGCGTATTGATTCCCTGGATTGCCGGCATCGGCAAGATGAACTACACCAAGTTCCTCACCAGCAACCTCGTCGGTGCCATTGCCTGGGGCGTGGGGCTCTCGGTCGTGGGGTTCTTCGCCGCCAGTATCCCGAGCGTGCGGGTGGCCGCGTACATCATCGGCGGTACTTTTATCACTCTCTCGATCATCTTTGGCCTTCGGACATGGCTACAGGATCGGCGCGAACGGCGGGAGCAGCTCGCACAGAGTGAACTTTCTGCCAGCACCTAAACAGTAAACTCAGACGGTGCATCTGATTCCCTGGCTTGACCCGGCTTACCTCATCGAAGGATTCGGCGCCTACGCACTCTTGGGCGTGTGCATCATCATCTTTGCCGAAACAGGGCTGCTGGTTGGGTTCCTCTTCCCCGGCGATACTCTTCTGGTTCTCACGGGCGTGCTCGCCATCAGCGGCACGTTCGGCGTTAACATCGGCATCGTGTGTGCCTCAATTGCCCTCGCCGCTTTCTTGGGAGGGGAGGTGGGTTACTGGATTGGCCACAAGGCGGGACCCCGCATCTTTGAAAAGCGTGAGAGTGGCCTGTTCAGCAAGAAAAACGTGGAGCGCACGAATGCATTCTTTGTTCGCTTCGGTCCCCTTGCGGTGATCTTGGCGCGGTTCGTTCCCGTTGTGCGCACGTTTACTCCCCTCGCAGCGGGAGTGGGGCACATGCCGTGGAAGCGCTACACGCTCTATAACTTTATTGGTGCCGCGATTTGGGGTGCGGGGCTCACCTACGTGGGCTTCTTGGCCGGCCACATTCCCGGTGTCCGTGAACTCGTGGAAGAGTACATCGACGTCGTGCTCATCGGAGTCGTGCTCATCGTGCTGATTCCCACGATCTTCCACTACGTGCAGTCGTTCATTCGCGCGCGCCGTGACCGTGCCCGCAACGCTGACGGCCCGCTCACCGACGCCGAAGTGATGCTTCCCAAAGAGGTCTTTAGGCCACGCATGTCCGACGACAAGAAGAACTAGGCAGACCCCAGAACCTTCGCCAATTCGGCGACAGCTCGGGCGCGATGGCTCAGTGCGTTCTTGGTCGCGGGCTCCAGCTCGGCCGCCGAGACCTCGTAACCCTCGGGGATGAAAATAGGGTCATAGCCGAATCCGCTCGAACCCAGCGGAGCCCGAGAGATATGCCCCGCCCACACGCCCTCCACGCTGAACTCACGAGCGGGTGCGTCCGAGGTTTGCGGAATCACGACCGCAATCACGCAGCGAAACTGGGCCGATCGATACACGTCGGGCACGTCCGCCAGCTGGGCCAACAGGAGCTCGACGTTGCGGAGATCCGTGGCCCCCTCCCCCGACCAGCGAGAGGAGAAAATGCCGGGCATGCCCGAGAGCGCATCGACACACAACCCCGAATCGTCGGCCAGAGATGCCCGCCCCGTGTGTTCGGCCGCGACGCGCGCCTTGATGAAGGCGTTCTCAACGAACGTGCTCCCCGACTCCACCGGCTCGGGTCCGTCGTAGCCGGTCACACTCACACCGGAGAGGGCCGAAGCCAGGATCTGATCGAACTCGGCAACCTTGTGCGCGTTGTGTGACGCGAGCACAAACTTCACGGGCGTTCCGAGGCCAGCGTCGAACGCTGAATCTCGGCGAGCGTTGTCGTGCCCTCGAGTGCAAGGTCGAGCAGCGCATTGAGTTCATTGCGGTCGAAAGGAGCGCCCTCGGCCGTGCCCTGAACCTCGACGAACAGTCCACGCCCGGTCACCACGACGTTCATATCTGTCTCCGCACGGGAGTCCTCGGTGTACTCCAAATCGAGCAGGGGCACGCCGTCGATGATGCCCACCGACACTGCGGCGATGCTGTCGATAATGGGGGTGGCTCGTTTGGCGATGAAGCCCTTCTCACGCCCCCATTCAATGGCGTCGACGAGCGCCACGTAGGCCCCGG